>NZ_SMLD01000057.1:0-51216 GCF_004352805.1 Nonomuraea mesophila | reverse complement strand
GAAACGGCCAGGCTGATCCGCTCACGCGGACCAGCTGTCACGGCACCGCTCGGGCCTGGAGGCCCTCCCGCGCTGTCGTTTCCTCCCGGGCGTAAACGCCCAGGGTTCCACGCCAGATTCGGCTGAACAAGCCGATCCGGGTTGGTGCGATACGACGAAGAGTACGCTCAGCGCCCCGGCGGGGTGATGCCGGCGATCTTCGTGGCCAGTTCGGCCAGGTGCGTCAGCCACCGGTCGTCGGCCGCGTCCGGCACGGCCACGATGACGTGGTCGATGCCCAGCCCGGCGAGTTCACCGCAGCGCTGCACGCTCTCCTCGACGCTCTGGCCGCCGGGGATGCGCATGTGGAGGGTCTTCTCGATCTCCTCGTAGGGCCGTCCCAGCCGCTCGCAGTGGGCCCGTAGGACGCCCAGCTTGTGCTGTACGTCCGCGCCGTAGAAGAGGTTGCACATGTCGGCGTACTGGGCGACGAGCCTGAGGGTCTTTCTCTCCCCGCTGCCGCCGATGAGGACGGGCGGGTTCGCCTGGGGCGCGTTGAGCGTGCGTCCCAGCCGGTAGTGGCGGCCCTCGTACGGCTCGTCCGTGTCGCTCGACATCTGCCGGACGATCCGCAGCGTCTCCTCCAACCGCTCGAACCGCTCCGCGAGCGGCGGGAACGGCAGGCCGAGCCCGCGTAACTCGGGTTCGTACCAGCCGGCGCCGATGCCGAGCACCGCCCGCCCGCCGGAGAGCGCGTCGAGGGTGCTGACCTGCTTCACCAGCAGGCCGGGCTCGCGGTGCAAGGGGCAGGTCACGAGCGCGCCGAGGCTCACCCGGTCGGTGAGGGCGGCGGCGTAGGACAACGCGCCGTACGCCTCCAGCATCGGATCCTCCACCGCGCCGAAGTTGGGGATCTGGAAAAGGTGGTCCATCACCCAGAAACTGCGCAAACCGGCCTGGTCGGCGCCCCGGGCGGCGGCGGCGAACCTGGAGGCGATGGCGGCGTCGCCACCGGGCCAGGTGAAACGAGGGCACGTCAGGCCGAGGTCCATGAGATCACTCCTTGATCAGGGCATGAAAAAACCCTCTCGCCTGGACGTGTTCAAGGCGAGAGGGCTTGCGTAGATTCCTATTATCTCACAACATTCCCAGCAGGATAGGAGCGGCGTTCACCGCGCCGTGGACGACCAGGAGGGGCCACATCAGGCGATAGCGGCTCCACAGGTAGCCCAGGAACAACCCCTGCACCCCTTGGTTGACGAACGCGGAGGCCAGGTCGCGCGGAAGGTCACCCGTGCCCTGGATGCCGATGTGCCAGGACGCCCAGAGCAGCGAGGACAGGACGATGGCGGGCCAGGGGCCGAGCAGATGTTCCCATCGGGTCTGCAGCCAGCGCCGGTAGAAGACCTCTTCGAGCAGGGCGTTGACGACGAATACCACGACCACGGTGACCACCAGGGTGAGGGGGTCGACGGTCGCCGCGAAGTCGCTGGCCGGCAGGGCCAGCGGGCCCGCGTAGGAGAGGACGAGCCAGGCGGCCACCGGCGCCGCGGGGCCGTAGCGCCGCCAGGCCGTCAACGGCTCGCGTACGAGGGTGACAGGGTCGCGCCTCGACCACCGGAACAGCACCGCGGGCACGGCCGACAGAAGCGCGAGCTTGAGCACCGTGTGCGTGGGTTCGCCGCCGCCCGACCACCGTAACGCCACGGCGAAGACCAGCGCCGCCACCAGCAGCACGCCCGCCTGAACCCGGACACCACGCCCTCCCGTCACCCCACCCGAGGGCTCCGTCCTGGGCGGCACCAGCCGTACGAGAGCCAGCCCGGCCAGCACCGGGATCCAGCGATGCCACATGGGCACGGTGTCGCCGTGGTCGGCGGAATAGCGGATGTCGGCGGCTCCGGTCAGCACCAGCCACAGCGCCGATCCGGCGATCAGGGCCAGGCCACCGCCCAGGACGGCATAGGAGAGCTTATTTCGCACGCTTGTACTGTATAGGAAACCGTACAGCTGTGCTGTAATAGGAGCATGCCGAAGATCGTCGACCACGAGCAGCGGCGCGAGGATATCGTCCGCGTGGTGTGGCAGGTCGTCAGCCGCGAGGGCATCGAAGGGGCCACCGTACGCAAGGTCGCCGAGGCGGCGGGCATCTCGGTCGGCGGCCTGCGCCACTACTTCGACAGCCAGCGCGGCCTGCTGCGCTTCGCGGCGGAGGCGGTCGCCAGAAGCGTCACGCGGCGCATTACCGCGCACTACCACGCGGACATGCCCGGCGAGCGCCGCGCCCTGCTCATGCTCGAAGAGCTGCTCCCCCTCGACGACGAGCGGCGGGTGGAGGTCGACGTCTGGCTGGCCTGCCTGCTGCGCTCCCACGTGGACGAGTCGCTGGCGCGGCTGCGCCACACGGGCTGGGCCGGCGAGCGCCACATCTGCCGCATCGCGGTCGCCTCCTGCCACGGCCTGCCACTGCCCGACCGGCCGGGCCAGGAGCTCCCGCGGGCCGATCTGGAGAATCAGGCCGGGCGGCTCCACGTGTTCATCGACGGCCTGACCCTGCACGCGGCGACCTACCCCGACAGGTTCACGCCGCAGTCCGTACGCCGGATGCTCCGCGACGAGCTGCGCCTGCTGACCGGGACGCCGGCGCCGGCGTGACCACGTCTCCGCAGACAGAAGGGCCCGGCTCCCCCCACCGGGAACCGGGCCTGCCGGATGCGCGAGCCGGACGGGTCAGCCCAGCGGACGGACCTGCCCGTCGGGGCCCAGCACCGCCACCGCCTTGTCGCCGTGCTGCACGATGACCCGGCCCTGGCTGCCCCGCCGCCGCACCTGCGTGGTGACGGGGGCGCCGTCGTTCAGGCGCACGCAGATCTGGTCGCGCGTGAACACCGTGCGCCTGCCCGAGCACCTCAGCTCGAGGTGAGGCGTGCCCGCCTGCGGGTTGAACGGGTTGTACATCACCGGGGCCGACGTGATCCAGCCGCAGTAACCGCCACCCTGCAGGGCGACCACCTGGTTGCGCGCGCTCGCGCTCGCCGACCCGGTGGGAGCGTTGCCGCCCGTGACGAAGGTGTCGGCCACGCGGAACGGCGTGCCCCGCAGGTCGATGTTCCCCCGGCCGTCGGCGCTGCCGGTGCACGCCATCGCGGCGCCGTACGGCATGCTCGTCACGGTCGTCGAGGCGTGGCGCAGCGAACCGGTGGACGACGCGAAGGTCAGGTCGCCGATGTCCACGGTCATGGTGCGGGGGTCGACGCGCAGCCGGGTGAAGGCCGTCCTGACGTTCGTGCCCGGCGAGGCGCCGCCCGCGGTGTACTGCGAATAATTGACGTCCTGGCCCGTTCTGGCGAGCGTGATGTATTCGGCGGGCGTGGTGGCCATGTTGTGGCAGTACGCCGTGAACACGTTTCCGTTGTTGATGAGCAGATAGGTGCCGTCCCTGGCGAGCGGAATCGTCCGGCGGACGTCCTGGCATGTGCTGAAGACGGGCAGGGCCGCGGCATGCGCGGGCACCTGGGCCGCCACCGGCAGGGCAGCGGCCATTACCGCCATAAATGCCGATATTCGGACGTGCTGTCGAGCCATGAGTATTTCCCCTCCAGCTGCGAACGGACCATTTGCGTTGGGGAGATTAACAAACACGTCATGGCCCGGACGGCGCCGATGGGCGCGCGTGGGACAATCAATGGTCAAAACCATTTGAGGCCGCACCGCGGTGGAAACGGGCATTCAACAAGAAATGCACCGGAGCGAAACCGGTTCGCGCGGCTCAGGCCCGGTGGGCCGACAGCAGAACGAGCGCGGCCTGCTTGGCGGCCTCGCCCGCGCCCGCCGCGTCGTGATGCGCGGCCACGACGGTCGCCCCCTCGACCAGCAGGAGCAGCTGACGCCCCAGAGCGGGTGGATCGGCGGCGCCGGCGCGGGCGGCGATGCCGGTCAGCAGTTCCAGGTGCCGGCCCAGGTGGCGGGCCGTGATCGCGCGTACGGCGGCTACGTGGTGTTGCGCGGCGGCGTTGAGCATCGCGCAACCGCGGAAGACCGGGTCGTCGTACCACCCCTGGAGGGCGTCGAACACGGCGGCGAGCTGGTCGGCGGGGTCGTCGCCCGCGGTGGCGGCGGCGTCGGCCAGCCAGCCCGCCACCCGCTCGCTGCGTGCCCGCAACATGGCCTCCACCAGGCCGTCCTTGGTGCCGAAGTGCCGGTAGAGCGTCTCCTTGGACACGCCGACGCGGGCGCACAGCTCGGCGACGCCGACACCGTCGAGTCCGCGCTCGTACAGCACCTCGGTGGCCTTGGCGAGGATGGCCGCCCGGGTGCGACCGGGGTCGATGGTCGAGCCTTTGGGTACGGGCATGCCATGAATCGTACCGAACGGTTCGTTCTGCTTGTTAGCATCGGGTTCGTACCGATCGGTTCGATCCGGAGAGACGCCATGACACCGCACAACACCGCCGAGAGCCGCGGCCGATGACGCATACGACGCCGCTGGCGGGGTCCGCGGCGGCGTGGCAGGCGGCCCGGCTGGCGCTCGGCACCGCCACGGCCCTCGGGCTCGCGCGCTTCGCCTACGGCCTGCTCGTGCCCGCCATGCGCGAGGATCTGCGCTGGACGTTGTCCGAGGCGGGGGCGATGAGCACCGCCAACGGGCTCGGCTACCTCCTCGGCGCCCTCGCGACCGCCGCGGTCGTACGCCGCTGGGGCACGGCCGCCGCCTTCCGCGTCGGCATGGCGATCACGGCCGCCTCGCTCGCCGCCACCGCCGCGAGCGAGGCCTACCTGTCGTTGCTCGTCGCACGTGCCGCCGCCGGGGTGGCGGGGGCGGTGGTGTTCGTCGCCGGCGGCGTGATCGCCTCACGGGTGGCCGCCCGCGCGGCCTCGGGCGCCCCCATCACCATCTACTTCGCCGGCACCGGGCTCGGCATCGTCGTCAGCGGCGTGGGCGTGCCCGTGCTGGGCGAGCACTGGCGCCTGGCCTGGATCGGCCTGGCCGCCGCCGCAGCGCTGGCGACCGTGGCGAGCTGGAGCGCGGCGCGTACGGACGAGGACGCGCGGGCTGCCACGGCGGGCCGGGCCCGGCTGCTCCCGCTGTGGGGACCCGCCCTGGCCTACCTGCTGTTCGCCGCGGGATACATCACCTACATCACGTTCCTGTCCGCGTACCTCGCCGACCAGCACGCCCCGCTCGGGCAGGTGGTGCTCACCTGGACGGCGCTGGGCCTGGCCGTCATCGCCGCGCCCGCACTCTGGAACGGCCCCACCGCCCGCTGGCCGGGCACCCGCGCCCTGGCCACCCTGCTCGCCCTCCTCGGCGGCGGCTCCGCGCTGGCGCTGGCGGCGCCCGCACCCCCGGTCATCCTCGCCTCCGCGATCGTCTACGGGGCGACCTTCATGGGCGTCCCCGCCGCGATCACCGCCCTCATCAAGGGCACCGTCCCCGCCGCCGACTGGACCGCCACGCTGGCGGCCTTCACCACGGTGTTCGCTGCGGGCCAGACCGCCGGGCCGTGGATCGCCGGTGTGGTCGCCGACCACACCTCGACGGAAGCGACCCTGGCATGGACCGCGATCCTGTGCGCCGCCGCCTCCGCCATCGCCGTCGCCACCGGCCGTACGCGCCCGGTCCCGGCGCGGCGCTGACCGCGGCGGCCTACCCAGCCTCGCGGCCGCTCAGGGTCGTCCGCGGTCAGTCGCAATACACGTTGGTCACGCCTTCGAGCGGATTGCCGCTGCCGACCTGCCCCGCGAAGCTGATGCACTTGCCCTTGGCGTTGACGCTCACCGGGCCGGCGTACGTCGTGAAGGAGCCTTTGTCCGTCTGGCTGCCCCCTCCGCTGGCGGAGATGTCCACCCTGATGTACTGCTTCTTGCCCGGCTTGTTCGTGTACGTCATCGCACAGTTCTTGCCGGTGGACGAGTTGTAGTAGACGGCGATGTAGCCGCCCGTGATCGACCAGTTGTCGAGATGAGTGCCCGAACACCCGGCCGCCGAGGCAGGGGCCGCGGTGCCGACCATGAGCCCCGCTCCCAGCAGCAAGGAGCCACCGAGGCCGAGTACCGTCCGCCACATAGCTTGCTTCATTTGTCCTCCTTAACACGACTTCCGGAGGACTATACCGATATGAACTGATCACCCCGCGACGGCGACCTGCTTACGAAGAACTCGGCGTGCTCCCGTCTAGGTCGTGGCGGCTCGGAGGCCGAGGACGACGAGCACCACCGCCGCCACCTTTCCGACCGCGCGTTTGAAGCGGGCTCTGTGCAGGAGGTGCGCCCCGCGGTGAACGAGGGCCGTCCAGGTCAGCAGCCACACCGCCACCAGCAGGGCGTGGGCGGTGGCCAGGGTGAGGATCTGCCCGCCGAGCTGCCGGCCGGGCGCGATGAACTGCGGGACCAGGGTCAGGTAGATCGAGGCCGCCTTGGGGTTGAGCAGGTTCGCGAGCAGGGCCTGGCTGAAGACGGAGCCGGTCCGTACGCGCTGGGTGGCCGGCGCGGCAGGCGGGGGGAGGGTCGTGGAGCGCCAGGTCCACACGCCCAGGCCGACCAGGTAAGCGGCGCCGAGCAGCTTGACGGCGGTGAAGGCCTGGCTGGAGTGCAGGACCAGCGTCGACAGACCGGCGGCGGCCAGGGTGGCGTGCGCGTACAGGCCGGTGACCGTACCGAGGACGACCGGGAACGCCTGGCCGCGGCCGCCCGCCGTGACGTGCTGGATCAGCAAGGTCAGGCTGGCGCCCGGGGTGGCGACGACGGGCAGGACTGCGAGGAGGAACCCGGCGACCGCGTACGGATGGATCACGCCTCCAGCACGACCCGGTAGTGGGTGGTCAGGCGCCGGTCGTCGTCCAGGACGTGGAAGGCCAGGGCGGGCGGTTGCTCGCGGTCGGCGGGCTGGTCGCCCTCCCACGGCAGGCGCAGGGTCCAGGTGACGGCCGGGGCCACGATCAGGGGGCGGCCGGCGAAGGTGGAGGCGGCCGCGGTGTGGGCGTGGCCGGTGAGTACGGCGACGACCTGGGGATGGGCGTCGAGCAGCGCGGCCAGGTCGCCGGTTCCCTCCAGCCGCTGGGAGTCGGGCAGCGGGTGGTGGAGCGCCACGGGCGGCTGGTGGAAGGCGATCAGCGCGGGCGTGCCGGGGGCGAGCCCGTCGAGCGTGGCGTGCATCCAGGCGAGGGTTTCGGCGTCGAGGCGGCCCTCGTCGCGGCCGGGAATGGTGGAGTCGCACATCAGGATGGCGGTGCCGCCGACGTGGTGCACCTGGTTGACCGGCCCGGAGCCGGACGGTTGCCGCAACAGCGCCTTGCGGTAGGCCGGGCGGGCGTCGTGGTTGCCCGGGCAGGTGAGCACGGGGAAGGGGGCGGCGAGAACCTGGGCGGCCTGGTCGTACTCGGCCTCCTCGCCGTGATCGGCGATGTCGCCGGTGACCAGTACGGCGTCGACCGGGCGGGGAAGGGCTCGCAGGTGGTCCATGACGCGGGTGGCGCGACGGAGCGCTCGGCCGGTGCCGTCGAGGTGCAGGTCGCTGATGTGAGCCAGCAACAACGTCATCGTGTCATCCCATTCTCTAACGGATAAACGCTTTTATCCGTTAGAGACGGTAGAGTACGCGAGAGCGAACCGGCAAGCTGGAGGGGTTGAGTGGAGCGCTGGCCGGCTTTGGCCCTGGCACTGGCACTGGCACTGGCGAGCACGATCCGCCATGACGGCGACGGCGGCGTCGCCGACGACCTGGCCACGCCGCGGAGCACGGCCCGCTGGATCCACCAGCAGGCCGAGCCGCTGACCGGGCTCGTCGACGTCGCGGGGCTCACGGTGGACGACGAGCTCACCCGCGAGATCGTCGAGCTGCGGCGGGCCGTACGAGCGTTGTTCGCGCAGGCGGTCAGCCCCGCGCCGCCGAGCCGGGCCGACGCCCACCGGCTGATGCCGGTCGAGCAGGCGCTGGCCCACCTCAACGCGGCGGCCGCCCGCGAGAGGATCGCCCCGCAACTGGACTGGCCCGCGGGGGCGGCACCTCGTACGGGGGTGTTGTCGGCCGAACCCGACGCCGGCGTCCGGCTGATCGCGGCCCTGGCCCGTGCCGCCATCGACTTCCTGAGCGGTCCGCACCGCGAGCACCTGCGAGCCTGCAACGCGCCGCGCTGCGTACGCTATTTCGTCAAGAGCCACGGGCGGCAGGAGTGGTGCAAGCCGTCCTGCGGCAACCGCGCCCGTGCGGCCCGCCACTACCAGCGCCGCCACGCCCCTGACGCCTGACTCCTGCGCGCTCCCGGCGTACCTGCATGGTGAGCTGTGCTCGCGCCGACGTCCGGCGTCAGGCGAGGTCGAGAACCGGGATCAACTGCTCCTCCTCATACGTCAGGTGCGCTTCGAGCTCATCGACGAGCCGCTCGACCTCGTCCCGCACCTTCAGCGGATCCGCGCCGGAAAGGGCCTGCTTCAGCTCCTCGCAGCAGTACGGCGATGCGCTCGTGCTCCCTGCCCAGCCGCTCCAAGGTCGGAGCGAGCGAGGGATGCCGCTCGGCCAGGCCGGGGAACATCATGGTGTCCTCGCCGGTGTGGTGATGGTGCAGCCCCTGGCAGACGGTCAGGCAGGTGATCCTGAGCTGCACGCCCAGGCCAGGCGGCGGAGGCGATGACCAGCATGCGCTCGCCGCCGTCGGGCAGGTAGCCGAGCGGGGTCGTGTGCGGCTTGCCCGAGCGGGCGCCCGTGGTGGTGAGCAGCAGCAGTCGCGCCCCCTCGAAAGAGCCACCGACCTGGCCGTTGCCGGCGCGGAACTCGTCGATGACCTGCTTGTTGACATCCATTCTTCTCCATCAGTGGTTTCTTGGTCGTGCCGTACTGGATGGAGAGGAAACGGCGGGCCGCGGGCCCACCCGGCGATCAAGCGTCAGCCTGAGCCGTCATCCCTGCGATGTCGCCGGTGCCCGCCGAAGGTGCGACAATCCACCAAATGAACCCGCTGAAACTGCTCGAAACCACGCCCGGGACGTTCTCGCTGCTGCTGGACGCAGGAACGACCCAGGTCGACGAACTCATCGAAGAGTCCGGTCACGAGCCGAACGGATACTTCTGGGAAGGCGTCGCACGTTTCCTCGTGAGCACGGAGGCGCCCACGCTCAAGGAACGATTCGAGTACGACTCGGAGGGGGGCATGTTCTGCGCCTGCGGTGACGACCGGGAGGCGCTGCAGGATCTGGCCGAGCTGATGAGCGCGGTCGCCACGGACGAGACCCGGCTGCGCGGGCTCATCGCAGCAGCCGAGGCCGCGGGTTTCGAGTTCGACGACTGATCCGCACACCATGACGCCCCTGAGGCCCTGCCAGGGCTCGGCGTCGTACCCGCCTCGCCCCATGGTGCGTCAGGGCTCCCAGATCTCGTGGAACGATGGCCACCCGTGAGGCAACTCGTCAGAGCGGTCTCCGACGACGGGGGAAGCCGGCGGTGCGTGGGAACGATCACGTCACGGTCTCACTCGTCGCAGTGATCGTGCCAGCCGTACTGCTCGCCAGGCTCGACAGGCTGCCGAAGGAGCCGCTGCTGTCGGCCTCCACCGGCTCCCCCGTGATGGACAGCACGGCTCCGGCAGGTCCGCCGCGGACAGAGACGACAGCCAGGCCGCCGCTCGAAACGCGCTTCGACCTTACGGAGGCGCGGTATCTCGACGGTATGCCGCGGGTGCGGGTCAATGTATCCGTCCGCCGTCGTCCGCCCACGGGTGACCAGCTATCTGTACCGCACCTTGCTGCGGAACATGACCGTGGCTAAGCTGCACGGGCGTAGTTGATCACGCCTTATGATCACCGCAGCCGCGCCTGGAAATGTCGGATCCAGCTGGACGTGGCTGATGAACCCGGGAGCCGGCCCATGCGGGGGATATCGCCGTCCAGCTTATGGGCCGCTGTGCTCGCCACGGCGGGATCCCTGATCCTTCTTGTGGCTTGTGCAGGAGCGGCCCAGCGCGTGATCAATGGCCAGGGACTGTTGCCATACGAGATGCTCGAAGTCGAACCAGGCGCACTTCGCGAGGTCAGCAGTATCGGTACGGTCGTTGCGCGGAACACCGTGCGTCTCCTCGATGACCACACCGTCCAAGTCATCAATCTTCTGATCATGGACGTCGGCGCTCCATCCTTCGGGAACGCTTCCGCCGCAGCTCGTACCGCTCTGGAAGGACGTGGCTGGGTGAGGTCAGGTTCGTCGTACGACGATCTCATCCACATGGAGTCGCCCCAATGGGCCTTCACATCCTTGACGATCACCCCCATCAGAAAGCTGGCGGGCTACGGCGCTGAGGTAGCCGATTCGGTCATGAAGTCACCGAAAGCGGATGCTTACCTGCTTATAGACGTGACGCCCTTCAGGTAGTCACCCGGCCAGACCCGCAGCGCCTCCGCCGCTCCCCCCGGCTGCTGGGCTCTACAGTGACCGCCCCGCCTCCTTCGATCGCGCGGCCTGCGCCACGAGCTCGTCAAGCATGAGGGCGGCCGACTTGGTCGGTACGGCGCTCGGCGTGAAGTCGGTGTGGTCCTGGAAGTCGTCGGCGAGGGTCAAGGCGACCGTCGTGGGTATGTCGACGACTTCCAGGTCGCCGAGGATCTGCCGCAGATGCTGGACGGCTCGGGTGCCGCCCTGGATGCCGTAGCCGACGAATGCCGCGGCCTTGCCGTTCCACTCGGCGTACAGGAAGTCGATGGCGTTCTTCAGCGCACCGGGAACCGAGGCGTTGTACTCCGGGGTGACGAAGACGTACGCGTCGAAGGCGCCGATCTTCTGTGCCCAGGCATGGGTGTGTGGGTGGCTGTACTGGCCGGCACGTGGCGGGACGGGCTCGTCCAGATGGGGCAGCGCGTAGTCGGCGATGTCCACGACCTCGAAGGTCGCGTCGTCGCGGGGGGCGGCGAGAGCGTGCACCCAAGCCGCGACGGCTTCGGCCTTGCGGCCCGGGCGGGTGCTGCCGACGATGATCGCCACCTTCGGTCTGCTGGTGGGCCGGGGCTTGGCGACGGGCGCTTGGATCGTGGGTCGCATGACGGGGCTGCCTTCCGGAACGTTCGTGTACGTGTCTGACGTGGGCCTCGAACCGTTGATCGGTGACGTCAAGGGAAGCGGTAGGCGCCCACTTCCTGCAGCACGGTGACGGCGGGAGGCTCGTCGCACCGCTCGTCCAGGGACGCCCGGTAGCGCTGGAAAGCCTCCACCTGCTGCAACACCCCGGGGCCTTCGGCCATCTCGGCCACGTCCACGAAGGTCACCCCGTCGTCGAGCTGGTAGGTGGCGTAGCGCAGGCCCTCCGGCCGAACCTCGTGCATGTCCTCGTAGACGGCACGCAGCAACTCCAGTTCGTGCTCCACCTGATCGGGCTTGATCCGCCAGCGGATCAACACGTGCATGACGGGCTCCTCGCATCAACGGTCGGGATCGGCTTGTCGCCGTCCTGCGGCGACCGTCTCCCCGATTTCACACGACAGCATGTATTTCAAAAAACGGCCTGTCAACTCAATGCTAGGATGAGGCCCATGGCCACCCGGAAGTACGAGCAGCGCCTCCGCGCAGAGGCGGCACAGGAGACCCGGCGCCGCATCCTCGACGCGGTCTACCAACGGCTGCGCGAAGCGCCATCGGAACCGGTCAGCATCGATCGCATCGCCCGCATGGCGCGCGTCGCGCGCCCCACCGTCTATCTCGTCTTCGGCTCACGCGCCGGGCTCTTCGACGCGGTTGGCGCGGACCTGCTGCAGCGCGGCGGCTTCGACCGCATGCTCCAGGCGTCGGCCCACCCCGACGCCCGCGAGGCGCTGCGCGGCTCGATCCACGCGATCGTCGAGATGTACGCGGCCCACCGGGACGTGCTGCGCGTGCTCGCGTCGATGGCTCTCCTGGACGCGGCCGCGGTGGGCGGCGCGGTGCAGCGGATGGAGCAAGGCCGCGCCGCCGGAATGGCCGAGCTGGCCACACACCTGGACGAGCAGGAGGTGCTGCGCCCTGACGTCACCGTCGACCAGGCCACCGACCTGCTCTGGCTGCTGACCGGCTTCGACAGCTTCGACCTGCTGCACACCGGCCGCGACCTGCCTCTCGACCAGACCGCGATGCTGCTCACCACCACCGCCGAACGAACCCTGTGCCGCTGACGACGACGTACAGGTGCGAACCTCCCCGGACGCCGCCGCCGCGGCGAGGTTCGAGCGGCAATTCGGATAGTTACGGGTGACTTATACGGATGGCCGCATACTTCTGTGGATCATCACGATCCCATGGAGCATCATGAAAAACCGCATGTTACTCGCAGCCGTCTCGTCCCTGGTCATCAGCCTGATCCCAGGAGGCGCCGTCGAAGCCGCCACCACCTCTCCGCGAGCGATCGCCTGGGCGCCGTGCCCCGAGGACACGACCGCCGAGTGCGGCACGCTGACGGTGCCCATCGACTGGGACACCCCTGACGGCGCCACCGTCGACCTGGCAGTGGCCAGGCGCAAAGCCGCCGACCCGGACGCCCGGATCGGCTCCTTGGTCGTCAACCCCGGTGGGCCAGGCAGCTCCGGTGTCGACTTCGTGGTGCACAACAGCAGGTACTTCAGCGCCGAGCTTCGCGGACGCTTCGACGTCGTCGGATTCGACCCACGCGGGGTGGGACGCAGTCACCCGGTGGTCTGCTCAGCCGCGCTCATGGGTGAACGTCCACACCCACTCCTCAAGAAGCAAGCGGACATGGACGCCTGGGTGTCGTTCAACCAGCGGCTGCGGGAGGACTGCCGGGCTCGCACTGGACCGCTGTACGACCACGTGAGCTCGCTGGACGTCGCGCGTGACGTGGAAGCTCTGCGAGCGGCGCTGGGCGACGACAAGCTCACTTATTACGGCGTCTCGCACGGCACCCTGATCGGCCAGGCATACGCCGAGCGCTTCCCCGGCAAGGTCAGGGCGCTCGCGCTCGACTCGAACTTCGACCACAGCGTGAACACCGCGAGCTATCTGAGCACTACGGCCGCCCAGACGGCGGGGGCGTTCGACCGATTCGTCAGCTGGTGCGAGGCAACGGCGTCGTGCGCGCTGCACGGCGAAGACGTCCGGGCATTCTGGAAGGGGCTTCTCGAGCGGGCCGACCGCGGGGAGCTCCACGAACCGGGCCGGCCGGACGTACCCCTGGGCGCCTACGAGCTCGTGGACACGGCTTTCGCCGGCCTCTACAACCCCAACTGGGCGGAACTCGCCGAGATGCTGGCGGCCATCGACGCCGGCGATCCGTACCCGGCTGCGAGAGCCGTGAAGGACGAGGAGGTGAAGGTCAGCACGCCGGTGTTCTGCCAGGACTTCCACCTGCCGGTCGCCGACTACACCGAGTACACCGCGTTTCTGCGCCGGCAGTCGGCACCGGCCAGGGACATGCGCTACAGCACGCCCGCGCTGGACCGGATCGCCAGCTGCCTGGGACAGCCGACGCCCATTCCCAACCCGCAACACCGGCTGCAGGTGGACGGCACCCCTCCCATCCTGCTGGCCTCCTCGCTGAACGACCCCGCCACCGGCTACGGGTGGACACAGAGCACGGCCGAGCAGATCGGCGCCGAGGCCCGCGTGGTCACGTACGAGGGATCGGGGCACGGCGTATACGGCCGGAACGCCTGCACCATCGGCACGATCGACCGCTACCTGATCTCGCAGTCGGTCCCGGCCGACGGGGTCCGCTGCCCGGAGGCGTGACGCTCCGCCCGGCCCTGGCAAGAATCCCGTCGACGTCAGTCCGGCCCTGCAGGAACGGTCAGTCATCGGACCGGAGCGAACCGCGCCGTGCCTTCCGCGTTGAGGCCAGCGCTCCGGCCAGGCCGCTCACGGCGCAGACCAGCACCAGCCCTGCGTACTGCGGCACGGAGTAGACGAACGACGGCTGGCCGGTTGCGGCCTTGCCGAGTGCGGTGAGTGATGCGGCGGCGATGCCTGTTCCGAGCAGCGTCCCGGTGCACGTCACGGTCAACGTCTTCCAGCACACCATCCTGGTGAGCTGCCGCGGCTTGGTCCCCAAGGTGCGCAGTAGCCGGATCTCCTCCGCCCGCTCGGTCATCGTCATGGCCGTCGCGTTGAGCACCGAGATCACGGTGTAGACCACCGCCGACCCCACCAGCATGGGGGCCGCCCACGCCGACGGCCCGGTACGGACGACGCCCGCCGCCGCATCTGAGGTCGCCGCGGCGAACAGGCCGGCGATGCGAACCGGGCCCGCATCCGGCCCCGGTCCAGCCCCGACGCGCACTGCAGCAGTGTGCTTTTCCCCGATCCCGACGGGCCCATCACCGCAGTGAAACTGCCGCGCGGAAACCCGACGCTGACCTGGTTGAGCGCCGCCACCTCGGTAGCACCGTTCCCATATGTCCTGGTCACTCCGTCGGGAGGACCGCATGATCACACATGATCGGTAGTGTTCCGGTCGAGGTCCGTCATTGCCTATCAGGCATCACCCCGACGGCCCCTGAGGTTCCGCACGTCCCTGACGCCGGCCTGCGGGGGGTGAGCAGCGCACGTCGCACAACCCGGGCAACACCGCCGCCACACCCGGGCTGGATAGCGTCCGACGCAGAGAACAGCCACGCGTAGCAAGGAAGGAAACACCATGTCCATCGACACGGTTCAGGTGACCGACCCAACCGCGTTCGCCGAGTTCACGACGCCCGAGGTGCACGCTCTGGACACGAGACCGCAGGATCCGGCGAGCATCGCACTCATGGATGAGTTCGACCTCGACATCCTCGTGTCGTCGATGCCCGGCGAGATCAGGGACGGCGAGTGCGACAGGTGGTCGAACTGCGTGTGCATCAGCGTCTGCGCCACTCACCCCTGGAGTTGCGCCTGAGCATGGGGGCGGACGGACGGGCGACGGCCGGTTCCGAGCGACCTGCTCCCGAGGATGAGGCCGGTTTCCCGTAGCCGACTCACCACCGCCGGGCCGTCGACGATCGGGATCGTTTCGCATCGGATCTCGGCGGCTCGGGGGATTCCTTCCCGGACAGCGAAATCGCGTGCGAAAAGGCCCTTGGTGACTCGCACGACCTTCATCGCCGTGAGGACTCGGATGCTGTTCGCTTATATCGGATTCGGTTGCCGTGTATTGCTCGCCCTGGTTTTCCTCGCCGCCGCCGCGAGCAAGCTGCGCGGTCGACGTGGTTTCATCGAGTTCCGTGCCGCCGTAAGTGCGTTCGGCGTGAAACCGCGCTGGAGTTCCGCTGCCGCCGGTGCGGTGATCGCGTGCGAACTGGCCGCGGCGGCACTGATGCCGGCCGACGTCACCGCGCCCATGGGCTTGGGCATCGGAATCGCGCTGCTGATCGTCTTCTCGCTGGTGATCGGATCAGCGCTGCGGCGTGGCCTGTCGACGAGCTGCCGGTGCTTCGGCACGTCGACGCGGCCGCTCGGTGCGCGGCATCTGGTACGCAATGCGATCCTCCTGACGGTCGCCGGGGCGGGCCTGGCGGCAACCGTGCTGACCGGCCACATGGGGAGCGCCGGGTTGGATACGGCGGCCTTGTTCGTTTCCGGGTTCGCGGCCGTCGTCGCGGCGGCATTGGTCATCGCGTACGACGACCTCGTGGCCCTGGCTCTACTCCGTTGAAGGAGGAGCGTGTCGATGGATGGTGCAACGGTCGCCGCGATCGTCGTCGTCGGTGTGTTGGGCGGGCTCAACCTGCTGCTGGTGCTCCTCGCGCTGCGCCGGCTGCGCGAGTACACCGCCAAATGGGAGCAGGCGGGTCTCGACCAGCTCTTGGAGCGCAAGTCCGCACCCAAGGCCGGAGACCGCGTCACCGACTTCACCGCGACCACGATCGACGGCGGGACGGTGTCCCTGCGCGACCTGAAGGGCCCGCTTCTCGCCGCGTTCTTCTCCGCGGGATGTTCTTCCTGCCGCGAGGTGCTGCCCCGCTTCGTCGAGTACGGCAAGGCGCTGTCAGGTGGACGGGAGCAGGTCCTGGCGGTGGTCGCCGGATCGGCCGAGCAGGGCGCGGACATCGTCGAAGCCGTGCGAAAGGTCGCCCGAGTGGTCGTCGAGCCGCAGACGGGCCCGGTGTCGCAGGCGTTCAATGTGCGGAAGTGGCCCACCTTCGTCGTGCTCGACCGGGACGGCACGGTCAGGAAGAGCGCGGGCGATCTGCGCGAGGTCACGCCGGCCAGGCCCTGAATGCCCACGCATTCCATTTCATCAGCGGGCTGCCTCACTTCGGCATCACGCTCGATTCGGAGGGGTGCGAAATATGAGGCAGATCCTGTGCGGCTTTGAGGATGGCCGGCCTTTTACTGATGTCGATGGTTCTCACCCGGGAATGGAGTCTCTCATGAAGCTCTTCGCACGGTTCCTTACCGCCACCGCCGTGGCTGGACTGGCGCTCGCCGGAGCGTCGTACACGAGCGTGGCCGGCGCCTCGACCGGGGCCCCGGCCAGTGGCATCTTCGACCACGACTGCTGCAACAACTGACCGGACGGATCGTGCACGGGGCGCCCGCAGCCACAGCCGCCACGGCGAGGCTGCGGGCGCCCACCCGCCTACCTGTTGTGCTCGGCCAGGGCCCCTCTCGGAGGGCAGGGCAGGTGGAGGAGCGGCGCGGTTCGCCCCGCCGAGCCGCTGCCTCCTTCCATCGCCAGCTCCGCGCCGTGATCGCGTATCAGGCCGTGGAAGGCGTAGCGGCCCGGAGCCGGCTCCTGCAGCAGGTTCGCGTCCATCAGGCCTTCCAGAAGCCGCTCGGCCGCCATGATGTCCGTGCCCATGAGGGCGGCGGCCTGGTCGGCGCCGAAACTCTCGGACGCGTGCCCGCAGAGCAGCCGGTAGGCGCGCTGCAGGCGGTCGGGGAGGCTCTGGTACGACATGTCGATGGCGACGGCGACGCTGCGCTCTCCGGCCGCCAGCTCGGCCAGTCGCCTGCGCGCCGGGGCCAGCCGGGCCAGGAGCCGGACGACGCTCCAGGTGGGATGGGAGCGCAGCCTGATGGCGGCCAGCCGGATGGCCAGCGGGAGAAGCTCGCACCGCGCCACCGTCTCGGCCAGCGTTCCGGCGGCGGTGCCGGCCACCCGATGCGGTCCGGCGACGCGGGTGAACATCGCGATCGCGTCGGCCGGCGACGGGACGCCCAGCGTCAGCGTGCGCGTTCCGTCCAGATCTGTCAGGCGCCTCCTGGTGGTGACCAGGACACAGCAGCTCACGCTGCCCGGCAGGAGCGGCCGGATCTGTGCTTCGCCGGCCGCGTCGTCGAGCACAAGCAGGACCTTCCGGTCTGCCAGCAGGCCGCGGTACAGCGCGACCCGGTCCTCTGGGTCGGGCGGGATGCGGTCCGCGGGCACGCCGAGGGTGCGGAGCAGGCGATCAAGGGCGTCCTCCGGCGGCACCGGAGCGCGGCCAGGCGTATGGCCGTGCAGGTCGATGAACAGCTGGCCGTCGGGAAAGCGGGCGGCCACCTGATGGGCGTTGTGGACGACGAGCGTCGTCTTGCCCACCCCGGCCATCCCGTCGACCACGATCGCCGTCGCCGGCTCCGCCCGTACGAGGGCGGCCAGCGAGGCGAGGTCACGTTCGCGGCCGATGAAGTCCACCGTGGCCGTGGGGAGCCGTCGTGGTGACGCGGCGAAGAGCGACGCGTCCTCGGCGGGGCGATCCGCCGGATCGCCCGTCGCGGAGAGGCCGTCGACGGCGGGAACACGCGGATGGTCCGCGCGGGGTTCCGCGTACGCCTTAGGGTGATCGGCGAGCTGTTCCGCGTACAGCCGCTGGATGGCGGGATCGGGATCAACGCCGAGTTCGTACGCCAGCCGCGCCCGGAGTTCCTCGTACCGATCGAGCACCTCCGCCCGTCTGCCGTCCTGGACAAGGGCCCGCAGCAGGCGCAGCCACAACGACTCACGCAGGGGATGCCGGTCGGTCAGCTTCCTCAGGTCGGCGGTGAAGCGGCTCTTCCGCCCGCCGGCAAGGTCCAGGTCGACGCGCCGTTCCAGAGCCGCCAGGTGCCGCTCGACCAGGTGCGGCGCCTCGCTCTCCCGCAACCAGGGAGAATCCACGTCCTCGAACGGCTCGCTCCGCCACAAGGCCAGCGCCTCGTCGAGGAGCCCACGTTCGGCATCAGGATCCTGCGCCTGCGCGGCCCGGTCGAGAGTACGCAGGAAGCGCAGCGCATCCACGTCATCCGCGTCGGCACGCAGCAGCAGCCCTCCCGGGCACGTCTCGATCAACGGATCGCCCATGGCGCTGCGCAGCCGTGCGGCGTAGTTCTGCAGGCTCCGCCGGGAGTTGGCGGGGAACCGGTCGCACCACACCATCTCGGCCAGCCGTTCCACCGTGACGGCCCGGCCCGCCGACATCGCCAGGGCCGCCAGCAGCGTGCGCAGCTTGCCGGCGGTCAACCGGATCGGCCGCCCTTCGACCGCGACGTGCAAGGGACCGAGGATCCCGACCGTCAACCTCGGCAATGTCGTCCCCTTTCGCGGTTCCTCACCGAGGTACGGCGTCACTCGGCTCGTCCTGATACCCGGCCGCCTGCAACCGGAACAACCGGGCGTAGAGACCGCCGGTCGCGATCAGCTCGTGGTGGCCGCCCTCTTCGACCACGCGGCCCGCGTCGATGACGACGATGTGGTCCGCGGCGGCGCGGACGGTGGAGAACCGGTGTGCGATCAGCAGAGTGGTGGACCGGGCGGCTGCGTTCGTCAGGCGGGCGAAGAGCTCCGCCTCGGCGGCGGCGTCGATGGCGGCGGCAGGCTCGTCCAGGACGTTGATCGCAGCCGCCCGGAAGAAGGTCCGGGCCAGCGCCACCTTCTGCCATTGTCCGCCGGACAGCTCCCGTCCCCCCTCGAACCAGCGGCCCAGCGTGGTGTCGAGCCCGCTCGGCAACGGGTCGAGGAAGGACAGAGCGCCCGCCCGCTCGGCCGCCCGCCTGACACCGGGCCGGTCCGACATGTTCTCCACCCGGCCGAAGCCGATGTTCTCCCGTGCCGGCGCCTCGTACTCCATGAAGTCCTGAAACATCACGCTGACGTGCTTCCGAAGGTCGTCCAGGCCGTACGCGGCGAGCGGCACGTCGTCGACCAGGATGACACCCTCGGTCGGCTCGTAGAACCGGGTCAGCAGCTTGACGATCGTGCTCTTGCCGGCGCCGTTGGCGCCGACCAGCGCCACGCACCGGCCGGCGGGCAGAAACAGGTTGAAGTGGTCCAGAACCGGCGTGTCCGTGCCCGGATAGGTGAACGACACGTCGCGGAACTCGATCCCCTTGCGCAGCGAGCCCGGGAAAGGTGCCACGGAGGGGCGCCGCTCCTGAACCGGCAGGTCCAGGAACTCGAACAGGTTGCACAGGTACAGGGAGTCGTCGTAGAGCTTCGCGACGCCCTCGAAGAAGGCGCGCATCGAGGTCTGGATCAGGACGACCGAGGTGACGTAGCCGGCGAACTGCCCTGCCTGACCGGTGCGCACCGCATCCTGCACCATGAGGAGGAGCGCCAGGCCGACGGCGACGGCGCCGCACATCGCGAGCAGCGCGCAGGCGACCGCGTGGCGCCCTTCGAGCCGCCGGTCGACGTCGTAGAACCCGTCCACCACGGCCGCGTAGCGCCGACGGAACAACGGGCCGAGCCCGAACAGGCGGATCTCCTTGTACGCCTTGTCGTTCGTGAGCAGGTACTCCAGGTAGAACAGCCGGCGCTGATCGGCGGAGCGCGCGTACTCCACCCGCCAGCGCGTCCTGTGGTGGACGACCTGCGCGATCGCCAGGGGCGCCGGCGAGACGAGCATGAGCGCGGCGGCGAGCGGAGACCAGGACAGCAGCAGCGCCGCCACCGAACCGATCGTGACCAGGCTCGACACCGTCGCGAGCAGACCGGCGAACACCTGATGGGGACGGCTTCGCGCGCCGGCCTTGGCGCGCTCCAGCGAGTCGTACACCGCGGCGTCCTCGAAGTGCCGCAGCTCCAGCGTCAGAACTTTGGCCAGGACCCGGTCGATGACCGCGTTGCCCAGCCGTTGCCGCAGCAGCGTCTCGTTGTAGCGTTGCCCGACCGCGAACAGGAACGTCAACGTGGACGCGGTCGCTAGCGCCAGCACGGCGACGGTGGCCCCTCCGGTCCAGGCCCCGGAGCCGCCGCGGGCCTCCTCCACCAGGAGTTGCAGGGACCAGCTCAAAATCGCCACGCTGGCGGCCGGGAGCAGCGCTCCGGCCACGGCGAGCAGCGCGGCCGCCAGCACCTTGCCGGGCGCCAGGGTGGCCATCAGCCGCATCGTGCGCAGCAGGACCTTCAGGCGGTTCACCGCCGGGCTCCGGCCGTGCCGGCGGGGCGGTTGCGGATCGCGCGCCGGCTGAGCGACCACAGCGCCCAGGTCAGCCGCTCCTGGTCGCGGTCGATCCCGGCCAGCCGGATCGACTGGATGTGCGCGAGGCTCTCGATGACGTTGCGCTCGCCGCCGGTCAGCAGCCCGCGGGAGGCGAGATCGCGGATCAACCCGCCCGCCTCGGCCAGCGGCCGCCGCTGCCGGGCGAACACCGGTTCCAGCGCGGCCCGATATTCCGGCGCGCGGCGGTCGGGGCGGCGCTCCCCCGGTGTGAGGATCTCGCAGAGCAGGGGCCGCACGTCACGGAAGCGCTTGCGGGCCGCGTCGGTCATCCACGCCGCCACGCCGCCGTCGCCGTCGAGTGGCGGCGGGCCGGCGTCCCAGGCCCGGTACAGCTCGTGGAGCGCGGCCACGCGTACGACGTCCGGGTCGAACCGGCCGGTGCGCAGCAGGTGGAGGAGTTCGACCGCGGCCTGGCTGTTGGCCCAGAAGGCGGTCTCCACCGAGTCGATCGCATGCCCGCCGCCGTACCGCTCCACCTCGCGGTCGTAGCTGCAGAAAGCGAGGTCGGTGGCCTGGCCGGCGTGGACGAGGCCGCGTGCCCAGGACGCGCACCGCGACATCACCTCCGCGGCCGGCTCGGGGCCGCGGGCGTGGAAGCGCAGCCGCAGGTGCGGCAGGGGGTCGGCGTACCGGATGAAGAACCAGCGGTCCACCAGGCGGCCGAACCGGTCGTCGGCCAGCAGTTCCCGCAGCGGCCCCGCGATGATCGCGTCGTGCAGCTCCGCGGCGGCGTACAGCTTCAGGTGGGTCCACTCGTCGCCGGGCAGCCAGCGGCGGGTCGTCGTGGGCGGTGCGGCGGTCCGGGCGGCTGCCGGCTCCGGCATCCGGGTACGGTCCCGCAGCACCAGCGGCACCACGATCTCGGCGTGGTACGGGCGCCCGGCCCGATCGCGAAGCCACAGATCGCCAGGTCCCGGCAGCGCCTCGTGCAGGCGGACGGACGCGCCGGACCGGGCCGACAACCGGGTCACCTGGCGGTGCAGCCTGTCCACCCAGGTCGGGTGCTCCAGGTCGAGCAGGAGCCGGTTGTCCAGTTCGACCAGGTAGACGTACCGGGGGACCATCCACTGACGCCGCCAGGCCCGGCAGGCGCGGAAGAAGTCGTCCGGGTCCTGGCACGCCGGGAAGGTCGCCGCGGTGATCGTCCATTGGGCCGGCTGCACCACCACGTTGCCGCGGACCAGGCGCGGCAGGAACGGGGCGTCGGCCGCGGCGCCCCAGTCGAACCGGCACGGCGGGGTGTAGCCGTCCTCCGAGAACTCCAGCAGGGCACGGCAGATGTTGGGCGCCCACGTGGCGGTCATGGCATGGGTCTGGCCGACCGAGAGTGTGCGGCCCAGCGAAACGGACCGGAGGTGGAAGTGGTCCGCGTCGGCGCCGAGGACGATGTCGGCCAGCGGAATCCGCCGCACGGGCGGCCCTGTGGGGGCCGCGTTCACGCACACTTCGTAGTCGCGCGTGGGCGGGTGGCCGGCCACGTTCCCGCCCCGGTGTCTGACCCCGTAGTTGAGCTCGGCGAAGACCGTATCGGGGCGGAGCACCTCCTCCAGGCGCTGCTGAGCGCGGATACGGGTCACGGTGGCCTCGTCGAACAGGTCGAAGAACCGGCCGAAGGCCTGCCAGCCGCCGAAGATGCCGATCGGGTTGAGGACCATCCGCCACCGGCCGTCCCGTATCGCCTCGGGCGAGCCTGCGGCCAGCGCGAAGAACAGGTCCAGGGAGGTACGCGGGCGGCTGTGCTCCGCGTCCGGCCGCCAGACGGCGAGCCGGTCGATCAGCTCGTCGTCGAGGTCGACCGTCGGCCGGCCCTCTCGGGCGGCGTGCGACGCCAGCTCGACCAATGTCCGGTCACGTTCCGGGTGCGTCTGCCCGGCCTGCGGCGGCCATGGAGGCCGGCGGGCGGGCCGGATGTACGAACCGGGCGGGCCGAGCCCGGTCTCCGGGTTGAGCACGTCGAGCAGCGGCACCTCCGCATCGATCCCATAGTGCTCCAGGAACACCTCGTGGTAGCCGGCGATGTGCGGGCGCCGCTGCTGCACGCAGCCGAGCCTCATCAGCAGTTCGGCCGCCTCGGCCGCGGTCGCGGCGACGTCCGCGGGCAGGGTCGCGGGCTCCAGCGCGAGCGCGGTGTCGGTCTGGAACGCCGGGCCGGTGAAGTCCGGCGCCATCGCCCGCTGGTGCGCCTCCAGCCGCTCCAGACCCGCCACGTCGCCTCCGCGCGGGCCCCGGTCCACGTCATCGGCCAGTTGCCGCAGGCGTGTCAGGCCGTCGATGGCGTCGGCAGGGGCACCCTGGTCGATCAGCCGCTTGGCCAGATGCACCTCGGGCAGCGGCTCGGTCGGCGAGTGCAGCAGGTCGGGGAGGAGGACGCCCAGGTCCCAGAGCCGGTCGAGCAGGGCGCGGATCTTCTCCGGGGACGTACTCGGGAAGCGGCGGGCCAGCGCGGCCGCGAGCTCGCCGTAGGCCGGGTCGTGCCCGGCCAGGTCCAGCACCGCCGCGAAGGCGGGGTTGACGGCCAGCTCGACCCGCTCCGGCTCGTCCGTGCCGTCGGCCTTGACCAGCACGGCTCTGTCTCCGACGCGCCGCAGCAGCGCGTTGACCCGTACCCGCAGCTTGTCGCGGACCTTCGGGTCGCGCCCGATCCGCTCCACCAGGTGCGCCAGCCACGCGCTGTCGGCCCGGGTGCGCGTGGCCCGCACCGGGTCGCGGTCCAGCGTCGCGATCCCCTCTCCGTTTCCCGCGGGCTCGCCCAGGAACGTACCCGGGGCCACTCCGGCGAACAATCCCAGCGGGGTGGGGCGGGTCGACATCCGGATGAGGTAGTGGAGCAGCGCGGCGTACGCACGGTCGGTGGCCCGGTCATGCGGGACGTTTGCGTCGAGTCCGGGCAGTGTGGCGGCCAGGCTCGGGCTGGCGACCTGAACCGCCTGGCGGACCCGCGGCGAGGCGGCCAGCGTGCGAAGGATCCCCCGGCCCTCGGCGCGGGCGGCGGCCAGCGTCTCCGCCGTCCCGGCAGGCGCCGGCACGGCCGCGTCGGCGCCCAGATTGACGAAGGTGTCGGCGGGCAGCACGGGCGCCCGGAGCACGAACAGATCCGATGCCGCGTACAGGCCGGTGCCGTACGCCCGCGCGGCCGCGACGGAGCCGCTGCCAGGCTGCGCCATTCGACTCTCCTCTCGATCTTGGGTACTCGGTCAGCTGACGAGAACGGCCCGGGCCCAGAAAGGGGGGACGGGCGTGGCGACGGACAACAGCGTCAGCGCGACACCGGCGGCGCCCTCCAGCAGCCCGGGGTCGTCCACCCAGGTGCCGTCCGGGTCGAGAGCCGACGGCGATCCCGGCTCCGCGGCCTGCACCGGCCGGTAGTCCCGGACGAGCAGGGGGTGGCTCGGGTCGCAGTGGCCGAGCAGCCGGTCGACCAGAGGTTCCAGCGCCGTGCCGGCCGCCACGCTGGCGGTCTGGGTGGCGAACTTGCGGCAGATCAGCACCATCCCGGCGTCGCCATGGCACAGCCCGGGGTAGTTCAGCGCCGCGGCCGGCAGGTCCTCCATCTGGCGCAGCGCGGCCTCGAAGCCCTCCACGGCGACGGTCCGCAGCGTGTCGTCCCCGAGCGCGTCGGCGGCGTCGAGCAGCGCCGAGGCGATGCCGGGAGCTCCGTAGCAATAGGAGGGCCGGGTGGGCCGGCCCCTGTCCGGCGCGACCTCGCCCGCCTCGTCGAACGGCAGGACCCGCGGCCAGGTGCGGCCCCAGTCCTCGTGCCGCGACGCCGCGACGAGCTGGTCGCCGAGAGCGCGGATCGCTTCGCGGAGCCCGGGGACACGGTGCCCGGCCAGCCAGGCTCGGCTGAGCGCCGCCAGGGGTCCGGGGATACCGTGGGCGAGGCCGAGGTTCACGAAGCCGTACGGGTTGAGCCGGACCTCCTCCTTCCAGCGGTCGTAGTGCTTCCGGGCGATGAACCAGGGTTTCCACGGCGCGGTACGCAGCGATCCACCGTCATCCCCGCGAGGGCCGGTGGTGTCACAGCGGGCGATGAGACGTTCGGCGATGCCGGTGGCCACCCGCAGAGCCGTGGGATCCGCGAGATGGGGGGCCAGCTGGCCGAGGATTCCGGCCGGCCCGGTCACCACGTCGTAGTCCGGGTAGAAGAAGTCGTGGTCGTCGGCCAGGTCCGGCTGGTCGACCTGCTCGGCGAGCCGGGTGTGCAATCCGCTCAGCGTCCGGGCGTACCTGCCGTCCGGGTCGCACCCGGCCACGGCCAGCGCCATGCCGGCGGTCCCGTCCGACAGGCCGGAGACCACCACAGGCTTGTCCCGGGTACGGGCGGCGGCCAGCTTCAACCAGCGGTGCGCCTGGGCCCACCAGTGTCCGGAGGAATCGGGGCAGGCTCGCGCCGCGTACGCGAAGGCGAGCGCGCTGCCGGCGGCGCCCGCGTACAGCGACGCTCCGGGCTCCCATACCGGCCGGCCCATCGTCCGCGACGCGTCCTTCGCCACCTCGGTGACGAGCGTCTCGTCGGACAGGCGGTGCAGGATCGCCGTTGCCACCGCGGCGGCCTTCGATGTTGTCGCCGGAGGCAGAAGGTGGGCATCTGGCATGCCGAAGATCTCCAAAGGTGTTCGGACCGGCCGTGAAGAGCCGGCGCACGCGGGGAACGAGGGGGTGAGGGCCGGCGTGCGGACGGTCACCGCTGAGGGATGGCCGCCACGTCGACGCAGTCCCGGAGCAGCGCCTGGTGAAGTTCCGTGGTCTGCCGGTCGGGTTCGAGCCCGTAATGGGCGGCCAGCCGGAACCGCAGGCGCTGGAAGACGTCGAGCGCGTCCAGCCGCCGCCCCGTACGGTGGAGCGCCGTCATGAGAAGGCGGTGCAGCGACTCGCGATGGGGATGTGCCGCAGACAGCCCGACCAGGTCGGGCACCACCTCGGCAGGCCGGCCGAGGTTGAGCCGGGTCGCGATGAGCGACTCCTGCGCGGCCACGTACGCCTCGTCGAGCCGGACCGCGTACGCCTCGATGGCGGGGCTGCGGGGCACGCCGTCGAAAGCCGGCCCGCGCCACAGGTCGAGCGCCCGGGTCAGCTCACCGACCGCCCTCTCGGACGCGCCGGCGTGGAGGGCGACGCGCGCGGTGTCGACCGACCTCTCGAACTCCAGGACGTCGAGCCCGTCCTGGGGCAGGACCATCCTGTAGCCCGAACCGATGGTCACCAGCCGGTCGGCGAACGGCCCGAGCACCCGGCGCAGCCGCCAGACGTAGCCCTGAACTGTTTTCCTGGCCGTGCTCGGGGCCAGGCCCGGCCACAGCTCGTCGATGAGCATGCCGACGCTCACGGTCCGGTTCGGGTTGGCGAGCAGCATCGCCAGCACGGTCCGATGCTTGGCTGCGGCGATCTCGGTACAGCCTCCCTCCCGCCATACGGCCAGCGTTCCGAGCACGCCGAACCGCAGCGCTCCCAGCCTGTTGGAGGGTCGCGATGATGGGTCAGGGAACATCGCATGATTCACATGGACATCCTCAGGCGAGCGCGCCGACCGCCCCAGGGCCTCCGCAGGACACTAACCGGACATCCGGGCGACTGCTCCGATCATCTGCCTTACCTCAGCCCTGCGTGGCGAGCGACGTAGTCACATCAAGATGCTCACCGCTGCCTGGCCACTTCCGGACTCACAATCAGACGAAACGCCAATCAACGCGAGAACACCGGAGCCCTGCCCGGGGCCGACGCCGTGGGCGCCTACGTCACGGCGAACGGCCGCTCGCAGCCGACCGCTATCGCGCCCCCCGGTCCGGTCTTCTCCCACCCCGGGACGAGCCACGGGAGCACCCTTGGTGATCAACGGCTTGAGCTGGTGCCGGTAGACCGCTTCCGTGACGCTGCTGCCTGCGTGCCCTACGAGGTCGGCGATCGTCAGAATGCGCGCCGCCGCCGTCCCAGTTACGACGGGGGGCGGTTATGGTTGCGCCTACCGCTCCTCGGGCGGCAGGTCAGCCCGGGCGGTGTGCTTGACCTTATACCGGCATGTGCTTGGTCAGCCACGGTGTGGCACCGCGTGACCCACGGCGGCGCAGCATAAGGGCCGCCCGGCTACTACCTGCTCCTTGCACGGATCCGCCGGAGACGCTCGGCCTTGATCGGGCAGGTTTTTGTGAGCCCGAAGGCACGACAAACGCTAGGAAGCTGAGCCGTGATGAGCGCTGGTTGCGCGAGTCCCGCGTCCACATAGGAGCACTAGAACTTGAACGTGAAGTCTTGGTTGTGACGCCACCAGACGCCCTCGTGGTCGGGGAAGCAGTGCCAAATCTGTAGATGGGCGTTGTTGGGCGGTGGGAAGAAGATTCCGCCGGAAGGGTTTCGGACGTCGAGGCACTTGTTGCTACCGACGCCTACGAGACGTCTGATGCCTTCGTTGGGGCCCTTATAGTACTCCTCTATCCGCCATTGCTGGTTGGTACCCTGGTGACACTCCCAAAGGATCACAGGGGCGCCGGCGTCCGTACGGAATCCCCCGACATCCAGGCAGAATTTTTTCCGCGAGTCCGGCAAAACGAGTCTGATCTGGATCGCGTTGGGCGCGGGCGCTTCTACCACCCGAAATACTTCGGCTGCCGGGTGGGCGTCGAAGGTGCTGAGCAAGATGGATCTGCCCTTGAGACAGTCCGGGTACGTGGGGGTGCAAAAGCCGCTTCGCTCAACAACAACCGGTCGGCCCGAAGATCTGTGCTGGATCCAGGTTATGGGGCCTGAGAAATTATTGTGTTGCGCGAACGTGGGAGGCAGTGGGGCGAAGAACACGAGCGATGCGCTGATCGCGTTGAGGCAGGTCTTGGGCTTCGACATTGCGATTCCCCCTTGCTGCTCCTATCGCGGAGCGGGCCACCCAAGGTTCACGCACCAGGCGCGGGAGACTCATAGAGGCAGCCTATCGGGAATTGCTTCAGATCAGGGCAAAAACGCACTGGATGTCTTGTCATTGCACCTATGGTGGACATTTAACTGTCCGTCGAGTTTATTAATGCCCGAGGTGACACGCAGCCTGCCCAGGTCCTCCCCGGTGATTCTGGTCTCGTGAATGCGGCACGAGGCTCGGCGAGGACTTCGCGGCCTGACCGAACTACAGACCGTTTCCCATCGTGACGGCATTGGTTGTCGCCCCCGCTTCGACCGCCTCCACCAGCGCGAGCCCCGCCGCACAACCCCGCGTTCTGCCATCCGTCCCCGACGCCAAGAGCAGCCGAACTGCCGAAGATCTTCCATCACCCTGCGCAAAGACGACCGCGACTTATGACCGTGGCTACCAGGCACAAGCTGATCAAGGCTGACAGAGAGGGGGCTCAGCGCTTGGTGTAGGACGGAATGGCTGCCAGGTCAATGTCGGCGTCGGCCCAGCGCCGCCGAAGGTGCTCAGCCAGCAGGCGCGTCCATGCGGCGAGATGAGAGAAGGCGCGATGTCGGTCGGCAGTGGCGGCGGCCGACTCCAGGATTGAGACCAGCTGTGGACGGCTGCGATGGTCTTGCGGTAGTCGGTTTCGAGAGTCTCGGCGTGCGGGTCGGCGACCGTGAGCCACATGGGGCCGGGCACATTCTCGGAGGCCGCGCCCACGAGATCGTCCTCCCACTGGCTGCTGCCGCTCCGCCCGTCGCCGCGGTGCCGGCCTGCGCCGCCGTGGCCTGATCGGTGACCTGATCCTGGACACCTACCACCCGAGACGGCCCGCTACGGCTCCGGCGCAGCGCTGCAGGCGGCGGAGGAGCTGTTCGTCGCCGACTCGGCCGCCGCTCTGGCGCAGCTTCGCGTCGTGGCCACGTCCCGGACCGTCCACCCGCAGGCGCTCACCGCGGCCAGCATGGTCGACCTTGTGGCCGCGATGACCGGCGGCCGGTCGGCGGGCATGCGCTGGCTGCTCGGCCGCCATCCCCGCCCTGCCCCGGCTTCACCGTGCGACCGGACGGTGCTGCGGCAGGCGATGAGCTTGGCCGACCCCGGCGGGGCGGTGCTGCGCGGCCTGCCGGCCGGTCCCGCCCTGACGGCGGCCTGGCAGGCGCGCACGGCCGCCGGCGCCGCCTACGCAGCTGTGGGCGAGACGCAGGCTGTCAAGGTCGGACGTCTCGAACCACGCCACAGCGTCGTGCTCGTCCGGCGCGGCGTTGACGGGTGTTCCGGTCCACCTGTCGACCAACCAGATCTGCATGTCGAACGTCGCGGTCCGGATCTCATGCACCGGCGGGCCGGACGGCTCCGATGCCGTGATTCCAGCTCCTCCCGAAGCTCGCGGACAAGGCTCTCTTTCGGATGCTCCCCCTCCTCGACATGACCGCCCGGCAGGTCCGACACGTCGGGATGCCAACGGCGTCCGGCGCTTCGATGACACAGCAACACCCGATCGCCGTCACGAAGAACGGCCGTCACTATCCGGACCGGACCGGAGTCGTCAGCGGAGTGAAGAACGCGGCCCGATCCGACAGGGACAGGTAGATCTAACGCCCGCGCACCTCAGTCCAGCCAGCGGCCCACGCCGCGTACGGTCACCTCCAGCAGCTCCGCCGGATTTTCCGGGTCCGGATAGTAGATGATCATCGTGGTGCCGGCCGGGAGCAGCAGTTTGATGGCCTGCACGCAGCCCGCCACGGCCTGTCGCTGCTCGTCGGGCCCCGTGTCGTCGGCCGGCACCGCGTCACAGACGCCGCCACGGTTGTTCATCACGAGCCGCAACGTGTTCTCGCGGAGCGCCACCTCCCGTTTGGCGACGCGATGGGCGAGCTGCGTCTCCAGATGCAGCGCCGGCGGTGCGATGGGCACCCCGAACCGCTGCCTGAACAGCAGTCCGAGACGGTGTTCGAGGGCCGTCAGATCGTCGTGCAGCCCGCTCTCGACCGTATAGCGTGACCATGCCTCAAGATCGTCGATCGGCGGGGTGTTCGCGATCGGCAGCCCGTTCGAGTCGAGCGCCCGTCCGGACTCGTCGACGATATAGCCCTGGTTGTTCTTCGGCTTGTAGCGCTCGCTCACGTCTTTAAGCACATTCGCGACTCTCTCGTGCACGCACGGCTCCTCGCCCCGCAGGCATTCGATCGGGAAATCTCCCAGTGAGGTCGCGAGTTCGGTCTCGTCAATCGCCATGACGATGGCCTGATCGGCCAACTGCTCCCTCAGGTACATCGTCCCCCACATCGAATTCTCCTCGGCGAACCGAAGCTCGACCGGGACGTGCGAGGCATCGAAGGTCCCCTGCCACTGTTTGATGTGCTGGTTCCAGTCGGGGGCCTGCTCGTCAGGCAGCTCCATGATCCCGATGAGGCACTGCGGGACCATCATCGCCGGGTGCGAACGGATTCTCCAGCACTTCTTCAGCAGCTTCATGTGGTCGGAGACGACGTTCACCCCGTCCCGTGCGGTCAGGGCTATGTACTCTTCTTCGAGGCGGTGGGTCTCGGTCTCCCGATCGTGAATCCGCCGCACCGCGACGTAGAAGAGCGGGCTGAGGACGAGGGACAAACAGGTTTTCAATGACTTGCCGACGAACTCGTTCCGGCAGTGCTGGATATTGTTCTGGGCGTAGCCGTCCGGGTTGTGGAGCGGCCCCTTGGGATCGTTGAGAATGCTTTCCACGTAATCGTTGCAGTCGCTGGGCCGGTCCTCCTCGGGCACCTGCGGGCAGTGCCCGAACCACGATGCCTTGAGCGCGCCAAGACGCTTCTCGGCCTCATCCCGGTAATACTCGAACACCTCAGCGGCGATGCGAGCTGCTTCCGATGCGCTCTTGCCTGCCCGGATCTGGGCCGCGTACGCCACGTCGTAGGCGGCGAAGGCGCGGGCCGCGTCCTGCCCGGCCGCGACAGCCGAGGCACGGGCCCAGCGGGCCGACAGGGACGCCTCACTGGCCGACTGCTGGGCCCGCTTGGTCGCGGCGGCGGCGGTGCGGACGGCCTGCGCCGCTCGTTCCGCGGACGCGGCGGCGTCGCGCGCCCGGGCGACGGCCTCGGCGGCGTACGTCCGCGCCCGGCCGGCCGCCGCACCGGCCTCCTGCGCGTGACGGATGGCATCCTCCGCCGAGCCGCTGGCCTGTGCCGCCGCGGCCTGGGCGGTGCGCGCGAAGTCGACGGCGCTCTGCGCGATCCGCGCTGTCTCGATCATCAAGGAAGAGGCGATGTAGTTGTGCGTCGCGGTCGCGTAGTCGCGTTCGGCCGCACGGTGCCGATCCACCTCCAGGAACTCGACCTGCATCGCCGTCGTGCCGGCGAGAGCGGCCTGGGCGGCGTTCCGCACCTCCGTGCCGTGCGAGTCGTCGTCGGCGATGGCGCCGACCCGCGCCCGGATGTCGATCGTGCGAGCGGTGGTGTGCGTCGACTCCAGGAACTCCTCCAGAGCGTCCGGATCGTCCGACCGCAGGGCGGTGTTCGCCGCCTGCTCGGTCTCCGCGTGGCCGGCGCCGCGGGCGTCGGCGAGGATCCGCCCGACCTGCTCGCGTTCTTCGGCGGCGAGCTCGGGGTAGTCCGGGTCGCCGAGAAACTCGACGACCTCGGGCCACCCGGCGTCGAGCGCGTTCTGAGCGGCGGCTCTCATGGCCGCGGTGCCGGTGACCATGAGACCGGTCAGCGTGGTGCGGTCGTCCTGCTCCTCGGCGGCCGCGAGCCCGCTCCGGACGAACTCGATGACGGGGACGGCGTCGTCCTCGCCGAGCGCCGCCACGGCCGCCGAACTGGTCCAGGTGCCGGGCACCGTCGCGAAGTATCGGGCCACTTGGCGTGCCTTGCCGACCGCCACCGCCGGATCGGCCTGCGTGTCGGCGGCCTCGGCGATCAGCGCGTCGATCTGCGGAGTGTGGTACTGGACCATCGGCACTCCGTAGCCGCGAACGTCCTCGAATCTGGCCTGGGCGGCTTGCGCGCTGACGTGCCGGGCGAAGGACAGCTCGAGTTCGAGCTCGTCCTGGAGCCGTTCGGCGTCCGCCTCACGCGCCGCTTCATACACGGTCTTGGCCGTTTCCGCCGCCTCCAACGCGACCTCCGCCGCGCTGTAGGCGTTGTTCGCGTGCTGCGTCGCCAGCTCGGCCGCGTTGACGGCAGTGCCCGCGTGTTCGGCCGCGCTCGCCGCCGCGCGCGCCGCCGCCTCCGCGTAGGACACCGCGCGCGTCGCGGCGTCACGCGCCTTGCCGGCCGCGTCCTTGGCGATGTTGGCATGACGCACCGCTGTCGCGGTGGCGCGCTTGGCCCGTTCCGCGCTCGCGGCCGCACGCCCGGCCGCGGCGAACGCGACCTTGGCCTCGGCGCTCGATTCTCCCGCGTGATGACCGGCGGCCTCGGCGGCGCGTCCGGCAGCCTCGGTGTTCTTCATCGCCGAGTCGGCGGCCAGGGCGGCGACAGACGCCTGGTGGCTCACGGTGAGGATCTGATCGAGGGGCGAGATCCAGGCGGCGATCTCCGGACCGACCCGTTGCTGGATGTCTCGGTTGTACGCCTCCGCGGCGGCCGCCGCGTCCGCGTCCAGCTCCGCCGCCGCCGCTGCCGCCCAGGCCTCGTCAGCCTTCGTGTGTGCCCGCGCTGCCGCTGTCGCCGCGCGTCCGGCGGCCCCGGCGGCGACGCGCGCGGCGTCCGCCGCCGCTCGCGCGGCCTGCACGGCGACGCGGGAGGCCGCTGTGGCCCGGTCGGCGGCCTCCGCCGCACGTCGTGCCTGACGCCTGGCCTCCTCTGACTCCTTTCCCGCCTCCAGCGCGAGGCTTTTCGCCGCCTCCGCGTCGTTCTTGGCCGCCAGTGACGCAGCCTTCGCGCGCTCGGCCTGCGCGACTGTGGCGATCGCCTCGAACGCCGCACGGCGCGTCGCCTCCGTGGCGCTCGCCCGAAGATCGTTCAAGGTCTGGTTCTCCTGGTCCCGGGCCTGCGCCACACCCCAGTCGATCTGGACGAACCGCTCCTGTGTCTCCAGGCTGCCGTCCTGGAGCGCCCGATTCGCCGCGGCCTTCACCTCCGGGCCGCCTTCGGCCAGCGCACGATTGACGACCGCCCGCAGGTCCATGCGGTACGGCAGCCGCCATCCCGACTCGACGAACTTCCCCAGGGCCTCGCGCGTCCCGTTCCGCAGCGCCACGTTCGCAGCGGCCTTGACCTCCGGACCGCCGGCCGCCTTCATCTGGTTCACGCTGGCGCGTAGGTCGATCTGCCGGGCGGTCTCCCAGCCGCCGTCGAGAAACGCCGCCACCGCGCCGGAGTCCTCCGAGACCAGGGCGGCGTTGGCGGCGGCGGCCACCTCGGGGCCTCCTTGAGCCTTGATGTGGCCGACCTGTTCACGAGCGTCCTGGGCCACGAGCCGCGGCAGTTCCTGGAGGAAGGCGCAGACCGCTGCCTTGTCCCCGAGCAGAGCCTTCTCCGCGGCCGGGCGGACGTTCACGCCGCCGGTGGCCCATGCGTCCAGGACCACCTGGCGTTCGCAGACCGGCGCTTCGGCAGAAGCCGTCACCGTCGCCGCGGCCCGCGCTTCAGCCACCGGGCTGATGACGAGAAGCAGCGAGAGCACGACGCCGATGACACCTGCGGCCCGCCAGGGAACCCTGTGACGTAAAGCGTGACTCACACGCATCGCAGTCACTCCTCCGTTTCCGTCCTCAGTTGACGACCCGCAATTCCAGGAGGGTCTCTCGGCAGTTGTCCGGATAATCCGCGTGGTTCTGGTCGCACGTGGTGTCGGTACGTCCGAACTGCTCGCTCTCGTCCCGCTCCACGCGCTTGGTACGCTCCGCGCCGGACGTCACGTTCACGACTGTCGCGTCCACGTCATGGCCCGCCCCCGGTGCGCGGCTGTCTCCCTGGACCTCGAAGACGTTCGGGATCCGGAGCTTCACGTATCCCGCCGGTCCGAGGACCTTGAAGCACACCGCCGTCACGCCGAGGTGCGGCTCTCCGACCTCGGTGTCGCCGTTCAGCAGCCCCGGGAACACCTTGATCACGCCGACCCCGTTCTCGGCGGACGTGGTGCACGAGACCCAGATGAGGCCGCCGTTGCCGGAGATCAGTTCGAAGTGCTTGGCTTCGGCCTCGTCCGTGCCCCAATCCTCCTGACCGGACGTGCCCGCGTACTGGTGCGGGAAGTTCACGGGGTAGCCGAAGTCCTCCACGATCGAGTCACCGGCCGTCGTTCGGGCAGCGGCGGCGACCGGTTCCGCCTGGGCGCCTCCGGCGGGAACGAGGTCGCCGGCGTACCAGCCCTGGACGTCGACCAGGATGTGCGCGGTGCCCGGGCTGTTGTTCCTGATCCGGATCTTGCCGCTGGTCCCGGCCTTGACGACGCTGTGCCCGGCGCGGATGCCGTCGGCGGGCGGCGCGTAGTTGACCAGTGACATGGTCGTTTCGGCGCCGTCGACCGGCCACACGTTGAGGTGCCCGTCGGCCTTGTTGTCGACGACGGTCAGGTTCACGGCCGCCGTGGTGCCCGCGGGTACGCCGAGCGGCACGTCGACGGTGCCGTTCGCCGGGACGGGCACGCCGGTGCCGGTCCCGCGGGTGTCCAGCAGGCGCTGCGCCGCCATCGTGCGGAACCGCGTACCGGTGTCCGCGCCGCCGAAGTAGCCCAGCGCGGTCAGCACGAAGTGCACCGCCGAGTTGCTGTTGTTCGTGAAAGTCGCACGCCCGTCCGTGTCCAATCGCACCGTCACGCCGTGGGAGGTCGTACCGGGGACGAAGTCCATGACGCTGCGGTTGTTGGCGCCGCCGGGCGGGAAGGCGCCGACCCAGCCCTGCCCGGTCGCGCCGACCACGATCAGATCCAGGTACGCTACTCCGGCCCCCGCCGGGATGGCGCCACCCGTCAAGGTGAAGGTCCGCGTCCCCCGCGCCGGCACGACGCCGGCCGGGCCGCCCAAGCCGCTGCGGGTGTCCACGATCCTGGTGGGGCCGACCGGTACGAAGCCCTGCCCGGTATCCGTGGAACTGGTGTAGTAGCCCTGGACGTCGACCACCACGTGCGCGCCGGGCCCGTGGCTGTAGACGGCGATCTTCCCGCTGGCGGGCACCGGCACCACCGCGGTGTTGGAGATGACCTGGTTCGCGGTGGCGTTCACCATCGACACCGGCGGGCGCGGCGCGCCGTCCGGCAGCAGCGTCAGATAGGTGGCCGCGGTCGTGACGGCGGTCACGTCGACCAGCACCGCCGTGACGCCCGTGGCCGGTACGCCACCGACCCCGGTCACCTGGAACGGGGTGAGGCTGCGCGCGGCCCGCGGACCGGCGGGCGCGCCCACCCCGGATCGCGTGTCGAGCACTGTCGCGCTGGTGGCCAGGCGGACGAAGGCGCCTCCGCGCACGGTCTGCCGCACCCAGTCCCGCACGTCGTCCAGCCGCGTCTCGGTCGCCGAGGTACGGGCCTCCGACGCGTCGGTGTCGAGGCAGCCGGCCTGCCACGACGCGGTGTGCAGGGCCACCAGTTCCGGACCCGTCGCGACGCCGCGCAGCGCGGGTCCGCCGGCGTCGCCCCTGCAGATGGTCGCCGGCGCCGACGGGTCGCCCGCGATCTCGATGGCCCCGCCGTCCACCGTCTTCACCGAGAAGGGTGCCGTGCGCAACCGGTGCGGCACCCACTCCGTCGCCGTACGCCCGAAGCCGGCGACCTGCAGCACCTCACCGGCCGTCGGCGCCGTCGCGCTCACCCGTACCGGAGCCACCTCGGTCACCGGGGCGGCCAGCTTGGCCAGCAGAAGATCGCGCGCCGGGTGCGACACCACGTGGATGACGCCGCGCGTCTGGCCTGCATCGACGGTGGTCAGGTCCACCCTGCCGACGGTGACGGTCGTCGGGAGCGGCGGCGGACCGATCGCCACGGGCGTGGATCCCTCGGCGAAGCAGGACTTGGCCGTCACGATCCACTCCGGATCGATCAGCGCGCCTGAACAGCCGCGCACCGCGTCGCCCACCATGACGTTGGCCACGAACCCGTACCCGTCCGCGGGCACCGCCGACCCGCCCACGATGCCGAGGGCCGGGACGGCAGGCAGCGTCGCGCAGACCACCCCACCGACGGCCAGCGCGACGAGCGCACGGCGACATAACAGAGAACGCATGGAAATCCCTCCGGGAATCAGCACACCTGGCCACGGGGTATCCGTCGCCGCACAATCGAGGGGGCTGAGGCGCAGCCCGCAACGATGACTGTGCACGCCACCGCCGGAGCCTGTCGTTACGGGAGAGCGCACACGTCTTTAGCCTGCGTGCACAGTCAGGCACTCCCGGCGGAATTGGGCCGGCGACAGGCCGTACGCGCTGCGGAACACCTGGCTGAAACGCGCCGGGCTGGCAAACCCCCACCGGGCCGCGATCACGTTGATCGGGCGGGCGGACAGCAGGGGATCGGCCAGGTCGCGCCGGCACCGCCGCAGGCGGCGCTCACGGATCCAGCCGACGACCGTGTGCCCTTCCTGCTGGAACAGCCTGTGCAGATAGCGCAGCGAGATGTGGTGCGCCGCGGCGATCGCGCCAGGGGTCAGCCGCGGGTCGCCCAGGTTCTGCTGGATGAAGGCGTGGATCTGGGCGAGCAGCGCCCGCCGCCTCGCCTCGGGCGGCATCGACGCGCCGGCGTCCAGCGCGCTCGCCAGTGCCACCGCCAGCACGTCGAGCGTCAGGGTGGACAGCCGCACGCCGTCGGACGGGCTGAACTCGTGCATCCGCGCGGCCGTCTGCAAGAGGAACTGCGAGGTTAGCGCCCCGACGCCCCGGTCGCCCGGGATGCGTACCGCAGCGAGGTCCCGCAGCTCCCGCCCCGATAACGGCAGCAACGAACGCGGGAACTGCAGGGACAGCATCTGAGCGGGTCGCTCGCCCGGCCGCCCGAGCCGGGTCACGGTGGGATGCGAACTGTCCCGCAAGCACAGATCACCCACGCGCAGCTCCGCCTGCCGGCCGTCCTGCTCCCCGCACACCCGGCCCCGCACCGCGCAGCTCACCAGGAACGTCTCGGGGTCTGACTGCCGGATCAGCCTGGACGTGCGGTGGGTCGTGAGCGGCGTCGTGGTCAGCAGGACCGCCTGCACGGGACCGAGCCCGCCGAAGGCGGCCTGCGCCCGGAAGGTGCTCTCCAGATGCCGTTCGCAGCGGGCATCGAGGGGCACCCACTGCTTCGCGCTGACCTCGCGCCAGAGGGCGAACCGCTCTCCCGTCGGGACCTCTTCGGTGCTGACCACGCCCATGACACCACCACAGTGTTGACAGCTGTAAGGGTCATTGTCGGCCGACGCCTCGCGCCCGGCATCCTCCCCTCGGCGCAGGCTCTTCTACTCCCATCGTCGCATCCTGCGGAGGCTAACGTGAGCGCTCAGGCGGGATAGGCGTGCGTTTCGGCGGCCTTGACCGACGCCCACACCTCTCGGCCCGGGCCGAGATCGAGCTCGGCGACGGCCGCCCGACCGGCCGGGACCGGCGCGCCCGTCCTGATGCTACGGCACCCCCGCCATCGCCGGCGCCCGGCAGCTCGCCGGCATCGCGACCGGCGACCACGCCCGCCAGCAACGCGCCGAGCTCAAGCTCGGTGACCATGAACCTGGCTCCCCCGGGGATCTTCTCCACTTCGTCCACCCAGTACAGGCCCCACCATCGATCGCTGGCATAGTCGCTGCGCACTGACCGGGCGTAGCGCTCCAGGCTCGGCACGTTCACGAGTAGGGCTGAGCAGCATCGACGACAGGTTCCGGAAGATCGCTTCCCGGATCGGGCGTGATCGCTTCCCGCCTCTCGCGACAGATGATGGAACGGGAACCCCGGTTCCCCCCACGGCTGCGGGGACAACCGGGGTGGGTTCTGGTTGTGTGCTCAGGCGGCGGCTCCCAGCAGGAGGGCAGCGATGACCGGGACGAGGTACAGGATCGGGTAAACGACAGTCTTGTAGGAGCGGGCGCGGAGCACGGTGATGACGGCCCCGGCGAAGTACACCACCAGGCCGATCCCGGCCAGGATGCCGATCACGGGCACGACCAGGCCGGCCAGCAGGCCCGCTGCCCCTGCGGCCTTGGCGGCCCCGAGCCAGGGCCACCATGAGGCGGGGACACCGTACGATTGCAGCGGCTCGATGACCCACGTGGCGCGGGTGAGGATGGCGTAGGCGGAGAAAGCCACCCAGGCGGCGGCCAGAACGGTGACGATGCTGTGAATCATGGGGTGTTCCTTGCTTGGATGACGCCGGGCGGGGGTCGCAGCGGCGGTGATCGGTGAGTCCGTCGCTGCCTTGACCCGCCGCCGTACGGCGATGTGACCGACGGCGGCTGTGATGTGCGTCATAGGCAAGCTGGCCGGGCAGATGAATCGCAGCGATCCGCCTGCCCGCCTGTGTCAGTCGAGGACTGCCAGATGGAGTTGGCCGAGACGATCGGGTTCGGCGATGACGTCGATGGCGGTGATGAGGCCGTCGGCGATCGTGAAGGTGAGTGCCACCCGCAGGTGGCCGTGGGGAGCCATCACCAGGCCGACGGCGCCGTCGAGGAGGGCGGGTCCGGTGAACTGGGCCCGCTGCATGGCGGCCATCGCGCCCTTGGCGACGGGCTCGGATCCCGCCACCATCACAGGTTCGGCGGTCAGCATGACGGCCCTGTCGGCGCGGAGGGTGACCTCGGGGTGGAGCATCGTGATCAGCGCCCGGAAGTCCTGGCCGCGCGTGGCCGACAGGAATGCCTCGACGATCTCCCGCTGACGGGCCAGATCGACGTGCGGCACGGGTGTGGCGCCCTTGACCCGGCGACGCGCGCGGCTGGCCAGTTGCCGGGTCGCCTCCGGTGATCGCTCCAGCATGGGGGCGATCTCTTCGAACGGTACGGCGAACAGATCGTGCAGCACGAAGGCGAGCCGCTCGGCCGGGCCCAGGGTGTCCAGCACCACCAGCAGCGCCACCCCCACCGAGTCGGCCATCACCACCTCGTGTTCGGGATCACCCGCCGACGCGGGGCCGAGCATCGGATCGGCCGCCTGGATGTCCAGCGGTTCCTCGCGGCGCTGACCGCGTGAGCGCAGCATGTTCAGACACACCCGGGCCACGACCGTGGTCAGCCATCCGGCCATGTTGTCCACCTGGCCGACGTCGGCGCGGCTGGCACGCAGCCAGGCCTCCTGCAGCGCGTCGTCGGCCTCACTCAGCGAGCCGAGCATCCGAAAGGCCACCGCGCGCAGATGCGAGCGATGCTCGGCGAACCGCTCCGCCAGCCAATGCTGTTCGTCCATGTCACGTTCCTCCGTGAACCAATGTCGAAAGGGAAGGATACTTTCCGACATATCGCCCCAAAGAGGGAGCTATGGCGTCCGAACGAGCTGCTGCGAACCCGGTGTCGGCGGGTTGCGTTCGACGATCTCCACGTCGATCTCGAGCCCGGCCCCATGGTCGACGACCGTGCTCTTGACCCCTGATCGACCAAGGCTTTGGTCACCGTACCGGAGCTCTGGGCTGCGGGAGCGGTCCCGGCGGCGTTTCGTGCGCGGAGGCGGCCAGCACCACCACCGCGATGACCAGTCCGAACACGTCCACCGCCCTGCGCTGCTTCACCCTCGACGGCACCGACGCATATCAGGGAAGCGCGTCGAGGAACCAGGCGCTGATGCCATCGGGGCCTGATGCGACGAATACTCGACCGTTCGGGGTGAACGAGGCGACAGTCTGGTGAGAGCCGGTCCGAAGAACGCGGGCCGTTGGTGGCGTCGAACAGCACACAAAGTTCTCCTATCGGTGCATGTCGTTGAACAGCGCGACGGCTGCTTGTCCAGCCGGTACGGATGGTGCACCAGCTACGGCCGGTGATCACTGAAGGTGCTCAAACGATGGACACCATCTTCGGCGACAGCCGACACGGGTAGGGAGTCGAAGTGAGATGGCTCCCCGACTGGCTCCCATCGACTTCCAGACATGAGAAAAGGGCCTCTGGATTGCTCCAAAGACCCTTCTCACCTGCATCTTCCTGGTGGGGTGTTCACGAATAGGGCTGGCCTGGGGCGCAAGAGGGGTTGAGAAGATCGCTTCCCGCGTAGGCAGTCCGGGCGCTGACCGTTCAGGGGGATTGCCACGTGGCAGGGCCAGCCGAGGGAGGGCTTGTCTGCTGCGGGTGAAATCACGTTCTTGCAAGATCTTCGTGCAGGGGTGAGCAGGAGTCAGGAAAGCCTTTCAGCTGGCCCGACCCAAGGTCACGGTGCGGGTTCCGGGTGTGAAGTCGCCGAAGGACTGTTGCCAGGACTCACCGGGCCAGTAGTACGTCACAAGGCCCTCGGCGGGTCGGTAGTGGGCGGTGTAGAGCGTTACCGTCCCCTGCTCGTCGACGGATCGATACAGCGGCGGCTTGAGCATCGCCGCCACGTCCGCGCCCGCGGCGCGGATGGCTCGCAGCCGCTCCTGCGTCCGCATGGCCCGCTCCTGCTCGTCGGTCACCGGCAGGTGCTGGTGATTGGAGGCGCAGGCGTCCGGTGCCACCGTCGGCGGCATATCCGGTCCCACGAACACCGTCATCGCCTTCTTGGGATCGACAAGGGTGAGATTCTGGGGGACGGCGACCGGTAGGGACCGCAGCCTGTCGACCGCCTCATCGACGGTGTCACACGTCTCCAGCAGGTAGCGCACGAGGATGAGAATGGCGAAGCCACGTCCGTACACAGAACGTCCGCCCCAGGTGAGCGAGATCGCGAGACCGGCGTCGTTCATCCCGTCCTGCAAGCCCCACAGCATGTCCTGCATCCCGATCACGGGGCGCAGGAAGCAGGAGGAGACGATGGCCCCCTCGCACTGATCGGGCCGTAAGTCATAGTTGCGCAGCAGAGTGCCGTTCTGGCCGATCTGGGTGCAGGCCTGGGAGAACGGCCGCAGTGCCGCGTGGGTGAGGAAGACTTCCGCCTCGGGCCGGTCGAGTTGGCCGGCCAGGCGGTCCAGAACCGGGACCAATTCCGGCATGTGCGCACGGAACAGCGCCCGAACACGATCCGCGCCCTCCGGAGTCCGGCCCTCCTCGGTCAGCAGGCCCTCCATCTCCTGCCACAGGGCCCGGGCGTAGGCGGCCCACCGCCCGTCGCCGCCGTCGCCGACTTCGATCGCCTGGAAGGTCTTGTGCTGTTGCCGCACGGCTGCCACTCCCTGTGAGAATCGGACGAGGTGAGAGCAACCTAGCTAATTCGGCAGGTATTCACCAGGTGGCCGCCATCGGCGACGGCCAGGCGCTGGATCTGATGAAGCCGCTGAACGCGAGCATGGCCGATTCCAAGTAGACGAACATGTCCCGAGCCCGGAGCCAGCGTCGGCATGCCCAGCGACACAAACTCGGACCTCCGCCAGCGGCCCGACATCACCCGGGCCAGCCACCTGCTCTGCGGTCCCCAAACCAGGACGAACCCGAACGGGAAACCCCTGAAACAACAAGATCCCGCCCGATCGCGATGATCAGACGGGATCCCGTCAACTTCAGTCCAGCCGTTTCAAGAACGGCCTCTGGTGGAGATGAGGGGATTCGAACCCCTGACCCCTTCGATGCGAACGAAGTGCGCTACCGGACTGCGCTACATCCCCAAGGACTCGACCAGATTAGCAAACTCCAGAGGGTCCTCGCGCCACCGTTTCAGTCGCCCACGGCTCGCTTGGGTGGTTCGGCGTACTGATCGAACAGGACATCCGTGTGGTGCGAGGCGAGATCGATGATTTCGGCCTCCGCCTCCTCGACGGCCTGCCGCTGCTCACGTGTCCGCCGCTGCCGCTCAGCGCGCGCCTGGCGGGCACGTTCGCGCCGGTCCCTGTCCACCTGTACGGCGATGCGGAGAAAGGCCATGTACGTCATCATGATGACGACGGAGGGCGCGACCCCCCACCATGGCATCATCTTGACCGCCGCCGTGATGATCGAGGCGAGCACCAGCAGGGCGGTGAAGAACAGCAGGCGGCGCCGGCGGGCCACGATGATGGCGCGGCGGCGGAGCCGGAACTGGCGGACGTCGACCTTCTCGACCTCCATCGGCACCGCCCCGTCGTCCTCGTCGGCGTCGGAGGGGTCGAGGTTGTCGAGGTCGGGAAGCTGGTGCTCGCCGGTGTAGTGCTCTTCGAGTTCGGCGAGTTCGGCGAGGTTGGTCTTGTCCCTGCGCAGCCACATCGGGATCAGGACGCACAGCCACATCACGACGATGGCGAAGTAGAGGAGGATGCTCATGGGCACCTCCGGGCAGCACGAAGACGCGAGTGTGCTGGTTGCGTCTTCAATGTGCTCACGTCACGCACCGTAAGACCGCGTGTCACTAATTGACGAGCATTCGGTGCGGTGTGTCGCGAGATCGTCAAACCTCTTCGACGGGAGAACCGCCGTGAGTTGCCGACTCACGTGCACGACGCCACTGCACGAGAAGCCCGCCAGGTACGTCCTCGACGGTCAACGCGTAACAGATGTGGTCGCGCCAGGCTCCATCTATGTGGAGTTGGCGCCGCCGAATGCCTTCTTCCCGGAATCCGAGCTTCTCAACCACCCTTCGGCTGGCCTGGTTCTCGGGGCGGATGTTGGCTTCCAGGCGGTGCAGGCCGGTGGTGAAGAAGCAGTGGTCGACGGCCATGGCGAGGGCGGTGGGGGTGATGCCCTTACCGGCCAGCGCGCCGTCGATCCAGTAGCCGACCTGGGCGGAGCGGGCGGATCCCCAGACGATCGCGCCGACGGTCAGTTGCCCCGCGAAGCGCCCGCCGTACGTGACCACCCAGGGCAGCGCGAGTCCTTGCCTGGCCTCGCGGCGCAGGGTGCCGACCATGGAGATGTAGGGGCCAAGACCGGTCCTGAACAGCGGCGTCTCGGGGTTGCTCGGCTCCCAGGGGCGCAGCCAGTCGGCATTGCGCAGGCGGGTCTCGCGCCACACGCGCACGTCGCTCAGCCGCAGCGGCCGCAGGCCGACCGGACCTTCGCCTAGAGTCGCCGGCCAGCCACGAAGTCGATCCACGCTTCCATCATCCCCCTATCGGGCGGGATGTCGCCACGGGGTCCTGGGGGCGAAGATCCGGATCGGGTCAGCGCGGGTGATCGCCGCCCCGGATCTGATCGACCGCGTGCCGGAGAATGGGCGCGAGTACGGCGACGCCGTCGCGTACACCTCCGGAAGATCCCGGCAAATTCACGATCATTGTTGTCCCCGCTTGTCCGGCCAATCCTCTGGAAAGGACAGACGTAGGCACTTTTTCGCGGTTGGCCTGGCGAATGGCCTCGGCTATCCCGGGAATCTCACGAGTGATCACTTTGGCGGTCATCTCGGGTGTCAGGTCGAGAGGCGTCAGGCCAGTGCCCCCGGTGGTCACGATGACGTCGAACCCCTCCGCCACGCCCTCGCGCAGCGCCCGTTCGACCGCCTCGCCGTCGGGCACGAGTACGGGCCCTTCGACGCTCTCGCAGCCGGCCTCGTCGCGCAGCAGATCGAGCAGGAGAGGACCCGATTTATCGGCATAAACCCCGGACGACGCCCGGTTCGACACCGTGATCACGAGGGCCCGCATCACGCCGGCTCCCTGGTCCAGCTGCCGGTCTTGCCGCCCAGCTTCTCCTCCACCCGTACGTCGGTGATCGTCGCGCCGGGATCGACCGCCTTCACCATGTCGATCAGCGCCAGCGCGGCCACCGAGACCGCCGTCAGCGCCTCCATCTCCACGCCGGTACGGTCGGCCGTCTTGGCCCGGCACGTGATCGCCACGCCCCAGTCCTCGACCTCGAGCGTGACCTTCACGCCGTGCAGCGCGATCGGATGGCAGAGCGGGATCAGGTCGGGGGTGCGTTTCGCCCCCATGATGCCCGCGATCCTCGCCACGCCCAGCGCGTCGCCCTTCGGCACCTCGCCGGACCGCAGCAGCGCCACCGTCTCGGCCGTCAGGAGCACCCGGCCGCTCGCCGTGGCGGTGCGGGCCGAGACGTCCTTGGCCGAGACGTCGACCATGCGCGCGGCGCCGGTCTCGTCGATGTGGGTCAGCTCGCTCACAGCTTGATCACCTCCACAGCGGCGCCCGCGGCCACCTCGGTGACGTCCTCGGGAACCACGATCAGCGCGTTCGCCGCCGCCAGGGCGGCGAGCTGGTGGGAGCCCTGCCCGTGCACCGGCGCCACCGTGCCGTCGGGCGCCAGCACCCCGCGCAGGAACGATCTGCGCCCCGACGGCGAACGCAGGGGCCCCGCCGCCCTGGCGGTGACGGATGAGGGCAGGCCGCTGGGCAGGCCGCGCATCTTGTCGAGCGCCGGGCGTACGAACAGGACGAAGGACACGAACGAGGACACCGGGTTGCCGGGCAGCGCGAAGATCGGCACCTGGTCGTCCCCCAGGACGCCGAACCCCTGCGGCATCCCCGGCTGCATGGCCACCTTCTCGAACCGGACGGTCCCCAGCGGCGACAGGGCCTCCTTGACCGGCTCGTACGCCCCCATCGAGACCCCTCCGCTGGTGATGATCGCGTCGGCCCGCACCAGGTGGGTGTCGAGCCGGTCGAGCAGCACGGCGGGATCGTCGGTGACGGAGCCGACACGGTAGCCCTCGGCGCCCGCCTCCCGCACGGCGGCGGTCAGGGTGTAGCTGTTGGACTCCCAGATCTGCCCGGTGGTCAGCGGCGATCCGGGCTCGACCAGCTCGGCTCCGGTGGAGATGATCACAACCCGGGGCCGCGGCCGGGCCTTGACCCGGCGCCGCCCCACCCCGGCGACGATGCCGAGCTGTGCGGGGCGGATCACGGTGCCCGCCTCGAGCACCACGTCGCCGGCCCCGACGTCCTCCCCCGCCCGCCGGATCGCGTTGCCGGCCTCGGCGCGGCGATCGATGCGTACGGAGACGGTGCCGCCGTCCGTCCACTCCACCGGCACCACGGTGTCCGCCCCCGCGGGCAGGGGCGCGCCCGTCATGATGCGTACGGCATGACCGGGCCCGACGGCCCGCAGCTCGGTCGACCCGGCCGCCACGTCGTCGATGACCGGCAACGTAACCGGAATTTCCGACAAGTCGTCGGCGCGTACGGCGTACCCGTCCATGGCCGAGTTGTCGAACGGCGGCAGCGGCACCGGCGAGGACACGTCCTCGGCCAGCGTCGCCCCCAGCACCTGCTCCAGGTCGAGCTCGAGGGGTGCCAGCGGACGCACAGTGGCCAGGATGTCGGCCAGATGCGCGTCAACCGATTTCATCGAGGAACTCCCGCAGCCACGGCACGAAATCCGGCGCCAGATCCTCACGGTCCGCCGCGAACTTCACCACGGTCCGCAGATAGTCGAGCTTGTCGCCCGTGTCGTAGCGCCGCCCTCTGAACAGCACGCCGTGCACCGGCCCGCCCTCCGTGGAGCCGCGGGCGGCGAGCGTGCGCAGCGCGTCGGTGAGCTGGATCTCGCCGCCGCGCCCCGGCGGGGTGTCCTCCAGCACCGCGAACACCGCGGGATCGATCACGTAGCGGCCGATGATCGCCCAGTTGGACGGCGCCTCGTCGGCCGGCGGCTTCTCCACCAGGTCGGTGACCCGCACGACGTCGTCTTCCGCGGTCGCCTCGATGGTCGCCACGCCGTACTGCGAGACCTGCTCCTTGGGCACCTCCATCAGCGCGATCACACTTCCGCCGAACGTGTCACGCACCTCGATCATGCGCTTGAGCAGCGGGTCGCGGTGGTCGATCAGGTCGTCGCCGAGCAGGCAGGCGAACGGGTGGTCGCCGACGTGCTGCTTCGCGCAGAGCACCGCGTGGCCGAGGCCCTTGGGCTCGCCCTGGCGTACGTAGTGGAGCGTCGCGAGCGAGGCGGGCTCACGAACCTGGGACAGCCGGTGCTCGTCGCCCTTGGCCTCAAGGGCCCCCTCCAGCTCGAAAGCCCGGTCGAAGTGATCCTCGATCGACCGTTTATTCTTGCCGGTGACCATGAGCACGTCGAGGAGCCCCGCCGAGGCGGCCTCTTCGACGACATACTGGATCGCGGGCTTGTCGACGATGGGCAACATCTCTTTGGGTGTCGCCTTGGTCGCCGGGAGAAACCGGGTGCCCAGACCCGCGGCGGGCACAACGGCTTTCGTCACAGGGTCGAAGTCAGCCATGAGTAGACCCTAGTGGAGGCACCTGTGGACAAGCTCAACCTGCGCCGCGAGCTGAACGCGGCGCGTAGGGCACTCTCCCCCGAACGACTACGGGCAAACGCCATCAAAGTTCGCGAAACGCTGCTCGAACAACCGTGGGTCCAGATGGCCGGTCTCGTGGCTTGCTACTGGTCGACGGGGTCGGAGCCGGATACGCACGGGCTCGTGTTCGCCCTGTGGAAACACGGCGCCACCGTGATCCTTCCGGTGCTCCGTGAGGACGACGACCTCGACTGGGCGGTCTACGACGGACCGGGCACGCTCGCCCCCGGGCGCTTCGGCATCATGGAGCCCGTCGACACCCGCCGCGGCGTCGACGCCATCCGCACCGCCGCCCTCGTGATCGTGCCCGCCCTCGCCGTCGACAGGAAGACGGGCCTACGTCTCGGCCGCGGCGGCGGCTCGTACGATCGAGCCCTGGCCAGAGTCGGTCCCAACGTCCCCACAGTGGCACTCCTCCACGACGGGGAGCTGATCGACGATGTCCCGTCCGAACCACACGACCGCCGCGTCCGCTATGCCATGACACCGTCAGGCCTTACTAGGCTTATGTGACCGCAGGGATGAGAGGGGGCTGAATGACGCTTGATGTCTGGCTCCTTCTCGGAGCCGCGATCGTCATCGCCGCCATCGCGTCCGTACGCCTCGCGCATCGCACCGGTCTGCCCAGCCTGCTGGTGTTCCTGGGCTTCGGCATCCTCCTGGGCGATTCCGGGTTCGGCATCCCTTTCGACAGCCCTCAAGCGGCCCAGCAGATCGGCCTGACCGCGCTCGCGGTGATCCTGGCCGAGGGCGGACTCACCACCAACTGGTCCCATGTGCGGCGATCCGTCCCGATAGCCGTGGTGCTCGCGACCGTGGGGGTGGCGGTCAGCATCGTCGTGCTGGCGCTGGTCGTCCAGGGCCTGCTCGGCATCGACCAGAAGACGGCGCTGATCCTCGGCGCGGTGCTGGCCTCCACCGACGCGGCGGCCGTGTTCTCCGTGCTGCGCAGGCTGCCGCTGCCGCCCCGGCTGGCCGGCGTGCTGGAGGCGGAGTCCGGCTTCAACGACGCGCCCACCGTGATCGCCGTGGTGCTGCTCAGCGGGGCGGCGCACTCGTCACCCAATCTGGGAACGTTCCTGCTCGACACCACGATCGAGCTGCTCATCGGCGCGGCGGTCGGCCTCGCCGTCGGGCCCGCGGGCGCGTACGCGCTGCGTCGCGTCGCCCTGCCCGCCTCAGGCCTCTATCCCATCGCCGTGCTCGCGCTCACCTTCGTCTCGTACGGCGGCGCGGTGCTGCTGCACGGCTCAGGCTTCCTGGCCGTCTACCTCACCGGGCTGATCCTGGGCAACTCGCGGCTGCCCCACCGGGCGGCGACCAGGGGGTTCGCCGAGGGGGCCGCGTGGCTGGCGCAGATCGGCCTGTTCGTGATGCTGGGGCTGCTGGCCAGCCCGAAAGAGATGCCGTCGGCGATCATCCCCGGCCTGATCACCGGAACGGTCATGGTGCTCCTCGTACGCCCGCTGTGCGTCGTGGCGAGTTCGGCGGTCGCATGGGCGCTGCGGATGGGCTGGGTGAGCTGGCGCGACCAGGCGTTCCTGTCATGGGCGGGGCTGCGCGGCGCGATCCCCATCGTGCTCGCGACCATCCCGTGGGCGTCCGGGGTCGAGGGCTCCAAAGACATCTTCAACCAGGTCTTCGTGATCGTCATCGTGTTCACCCTGCTGCAGGGACCGACGCTGCCGTTCGTCGCCCGGTTGCTCAAGGTGACGGCGCCAGGAGAGGCGCACGACCTCGCGGTGGAGTCGGCGCCGCTGGAGGAGCTCCAGGCCGACCTGCTGCAGATCACGGTGCCGCCGGGCTCGCGCCTGCACGGCGTGGAGATCTTCGAGCTGCGCCTGCCCGCCGGCGCCGCCGTGACGCTGATCGTGCGCGACGGCAGGTCCTTCGTCCCCGCGAGCACCACCAGGGTCAGGGCGAACGACCAGCTGCTCGTCGTCGCCACCGCCTCCTGCCGCGACCAGGTCGAGCGCCGCATGCGCGCCGTGAGCCGCAGCGGGAAGTTGGCGGGCTGGTACGGCGAACGGGGGCTGGAATAGGTGATTGACGGCATCGGTTAGCATTAGCAGTCGCATCCCTCGAGTGCCAAACCTGAAGGAGAAGCGCGTGCCGACCTACCAGTACGCCTGCAACGACTGCGGTGAGCAGCTCGAGGTCGTCCAGAAGTTCACCGACGACGCCTTGACGGTCTGCCCGAGCTGCGAAGGAAACCTGCGCAAGGTCTTCTCCGCCGTCGGCATCGTGTTCAAGGGCTCGGGGTTCTACAAGACCGACAGCCGCTCGTCGTCCTCTGGCGCCTCTACCTCCGCGTCCTCCAAGTCGGCTGACGCGTCGTCGTCCGACTCGTCGTCGAAGTCCTCGGAGAGCAAGTCGGGCGACTCCGGTTCGTCCACCTCCGCTCCCGCACCGGCCGCAGCCTCCAGCTGACCGCGCCGTACCCCTGGGCGTGCCGCCCGGATCTTCGGCATGCGCCAGTGGAGCAGCCGTTACGAGCACGCGGGTGCGGGCGGAACAGCCGTCTTGAGCGCGCAGGTGCGGGTGGAACAGCCGTTCCGAACGCGCGGGTGCGGGTGGAACAGCCGTCGCGAGCCGCGCCGGCCCTTTGGGGCGGTTGACCGGAGGCGCAGATTCTGCGGCTCGTGATCCGTGACGACAGCCCGTCCACAGCGACCCGGCGCCGCAGCCACGTTATCCACAGAACCACATTCCGCTCCCCACTCCCCTCCCCCGCCCCGGCTACTCTCTCGCCATGGTCACTCGCGCAGACATCGGCGTCATCGGCGGCTCGGGTTTCTACTCCCTGCTCGACGACGCGGAAGAGATCGAGCTCTCCACCCCCTACGGATCGCCGAGCGATGTCGTCACGGTCGGGCGCATCGGCGCGCGTTCCGTGGCGTTCGTCCCCCGGCACGGCCGCAACCACCGTTTCCCTCCCCACCGCATCCCCTACCGCGCCAACCTCTGGGCGCTGCGTTCACTCGGCGTGCGGCAGGTGCTCGCGCCCAGCGCCGTGGGCTCGCTGAAGGCCGAATACGGCCCTGGCACCCTGGTCGTCCCCGACCAGCTCATCGACCGCACCTCGGGCCGCGTCCAGACCTATTACGACGCCGACGGCGCCGTCCACGTCTCGTTCGCCGACCCCTACTGCCCGTCCGGCCGGGCCGTGGCCGTGCGGGCCGCCGAAGCCGGCGGCTGGGAGACCGCCGACGGCGGCACGCTGGTGGTGATCGAGGGCCCGCGCTTCTCCACGCGGGCGGAGTCGCAGTGGTACGCGGGCAACGGCTGGTCGATCGTCGGCATGACCGGCCATCCCGAGGCGATCCTCGCCCGCGAGCTGGCCCTGTGCTACACCTCGCTGTGCCTGGTGACCGACCACGACGCCGGGGTGGAGACCGGCCAGGGCGTCACCCACGACGAGGTGCTCAAGTTCTTCGCACAAAACGTCGCCCGCATGCGCACCCTCGTGACCGAGACGGTGCAGGCGCTTCCCGAGGAGCGCGGCTGCCCCTGCCCCGCCGCCCTCGACGGCATCGACCACCCCTTCGAACTCCCGTGATCCAGACCTGGCTGAGCCGCTACAGCCGTCGCCGCCGTCTCATCGCGGCGGCGACGGCCGCGGTCGCCGTCCTGTCCGCCTACCTCGCCACGCGCCCCGCCGACGGTCCCACGGTGCTGGTGGCGGCGCGCGACCTGTCCCCCGGCCCGCTCGACCCCGACGACTTCAGCCCCGTCCCGTTCGACCATCCGCCGTCGGGAGCGGTGCGCAGCACGCGGGCCGGCCAGGTCCTCGCCGCCCCGATGCGCAAGGGCGAACCGCTGACCGACGTCCGCCTCCTCCACTCCTTCCGCCTGCCGCCCGGCATGGTGGCCGCCCCGGTGCGCATAGCCGACGCCGCGGCGGTCGAGCTCATCTCGCCCGGCTCCACGATCGGCGTCCTCGCGTCCTGGCAGGAGGGCCTGCCCGCCCGCCAGATCGCGTCGGAGCTGACGGTCCTGACCATCCCGGAGGCAACGAGGGATTCCGGCGACGACCGCGGCGCCTTGATCGTGCTCGCGACCACCCCGGCCCAGGCGGCCGAACTGGCCGCCGCCCAGTCCGGCGGCCGCCTGTCCATCACCATCCATCCGGGTGGCGGCACGTGAGCACATGGCTACCATCCCTCTGCATGAGTGGATTCAAGAAGTTCCTCATGCAGGGGAACGTCATCGACCTCGCCGTGGCCGTCGTCATCGGCGCCGCCTTCAACTCGATCGTGCAGTCGTTCGTGAAAGACCTGCTCACGCCGCTGATCTCGGCCTTCGGCGGGCTGCCCGACTTCTCCTCACTCAAGATCACGGTCGGCCGGTCCGACTTCATGTACGGCAACTTCATCAACGCGGTGGTGTCATTCCTGATCGTCGCCGGCGTCGTCTACTTCTTCGTGGTCAAGCCCTACGCTCACGTCAAAGATCGTCTGACCGCCAAGGTCGAGGCGACGACCCGCGACTGCCCCGAATGCCTGTCGGAGATCCCCAAGGCCGCCTCCCGCTGCGCGTTCTGCAGCGCGGAAGTCGCCACCGTCTAGAGCACCGAGTCGAGGTCGGGATCATATTCCCAGTGCCACGGCTCGATTGGACCGGTGTAGGCCCAGGGAGGATGGAACCACCCATACCGCTTGGAGCTCTTCTCCATCCAGACGAACTCCGCCGTCCCCGACCTCTCCACCCCGCCACACAGGTCGACGGCCAGCCCGAGCCCGTGGTTGCTCCGCCCAGGCACCGCGGCGAGCCCGGGCTTGCGGTAATAGATGGACTGCTGCTCACCGAGGGTGCGATAGGCATCGGTCACACACATCGACTTACCGAACCGTTTGCGATACGCCTCGTTCAAGCTCACGAACGCGATGGTGGCGTCGGCCCTGAGACTGTGCCCCTTCTGCTGCAGGGGGCAGAGCATGCCCTTGGGGATCAGCCCGTTGGGATAGTCATCGGCCGTCGCCGCCCGCAGCGGGTTGCACCCCAGCGCGTCCCGCCCCACCTTGTCGATCTTGATCCCGAGCTTGACCAGCGCCGCCGTCACCGACTTCACGATCTTGTCCGACCGCTTCCGCAACGTATCGACCTCGGCCGCTATCTGTGCCTCGGCCAGCAGGTTGCCGGCCCGCAGCTCCTGCGCCTCGGCGGCCAGCCGCTGGGCCTCCTTGTACAGCGTGCTGGTCTGCTCGACCGCCTGCTGCCGCATGCTCACCATGTGGGTCGCGTCCGTCAACGCCCTCAGCGTCTTCTGGTCCGACGTACCGGACAGGAACGGAAGCACCCCGTCCGCCGCCACCGGCTGCTCGTACATCAACTCGACCATCTCAGCGACGGGCTGCCGCATCACCGCGAGCCGGCCCTCCAGCTTCTCCAGAGTATTGAGCTTGGATTTGAGCTGCTTCTCCGAGGCGGCGATTTCCACCCGCCGCTTCTCGAGCGCCTTGGTGGCGTCCTCTAGCTCCTTGGCCGACTTCTCGGCTTCCTTCCGCAGCGCGGTCAGTCCGGAGGGATCACGTGGCTTGTGCGTCTCAGCCCGAGCCGGCGCGGACGGCGTAAGGAGGGAAGCCACCGCCATGACGACCGCGATCAGACCCGCTGACCGAGGGGCTGGCACGTTCGACTCCTCCGTTTGCAGACTCGTTACCGGGGTCAGGCACGCACGTTACTACAGCCCTCAGAGTGTCCGGAGCGAACTCCGAAGAGCTGTTATGAGACAAAAAACCCAGTTTGTACGGTCAACCCCCACAACGCGCCCCACCACCTTCCAATCAGGCGCCCCACCCACCTACCAAGCAG
>NZ_SMLD01000056.1:0-51275 GCF_004352805.1 Nonomuraea mesophila | reverse complement strand
AGGAGATGCAGTCGTTGTGCCTCAACGTCGAGGTGCTTTCCAGCGACGGCATGTCCATCGAGATGCGTGACACCGACGAGGACGTCTTCCGCGCCGCGGAGGAGCTCGGTATCGACCTGTCCCGGCGCGAGCCGAGCAGCGTCGAGGAAGTCTGACGGCCCTGCGCGCGGCCCGCGCCGGAAGGTCGCCCTCCGGCGCGGGCCATCGCGGGTTCGGCCCGTACGAGGTCAGGGCGCGGTGCGGAACCGATCAGCGTGTTCCCGCGCCCACTGGGCGAAGGTTCGCGCGGGCGTGCCCGTGACGTCCTCGACGGTCGGCACGACCACTCCGCCGGCCTCGGGCGGGCTGGTGGCCAGCTGGATCCCGAACTCCACATAGTCCTCGTCGTAACCGTAGCCGCGCAGCCGGGCGCGCTCTTCGTCCTCGCTCAGGTGCACGAAGACGATGTCCTGCCCGGTGGCCTCGGCGATGATCCGGACGCGATCCGCCGGGGTGAGGGCTTCGGGCCCGGTGATCGGGTAGCTCAGGCCCTCGTGGCCCTCGCGGGTGAGCGCGGTGGCGGCCACGGCGGCGATGTCGGCCTCGTGCACCATCGCGCTGGGGAAGGTGGCGAGCATGGACGCGGTGCCCTGCGAGCGGATCTCATCGGCCCATTCGAGTGCGTTGCCCATGAACTCCGCCGGCCGCAGCAGGGTCCAGCCGATCGCACTGGACTCCAGGGCGCTTTCGACGCTGGTGGGCGACCAGCCGCCGAGGACCGTGGCCCGGGTGATGCCGTGGCGTGCGGCGAGGTCGATGATCTCCTCGCCGTTGGTCAGGTCCTGGTCGCCGCCGAAGGTGATCAGGTGGATCGCGTCGATCCCTTGGAAGGCTGCTCCGAGCGTGCCGGCATCGGTGAGATCGCCCGTCACCACCTCGACGCCGGCCGGGAGATCGGCTTTGGCGGGGGTGCGGGAGAGCGCGCGGACGTCGTGTCCGGCGTCGTGGAGTTGCGCGACGAGGTGCCGCCCGACCTGGCCGGTCGCTCCGGTGACGAGGATGCGCATGTTCGTGGGTCCTTTCGCAGGGGTCTTGTCAGGCGGTGCCGGCGCGAAGCCGAGGGCGGCGACGTACGCTCCATTCCGCTTCGGTGGCGGGTCCCATCCTCACCGGGCTTGTGGCCGCTATACGGCCACAAGCCGGCCTAGGGTGGGCTCATGTCGACCGGCACCCGCGTCCTCGAACTCCTCGGACTGCTGCAGAGCCGGCGCCACTGGCCCAGCCACGACCTCGCGCGCCGCCTCGGCGTCAGCCCGCGCACGCTCCGCCGCGACATCGACAGCCTCCAGGAGCTCGGCTATCCGATCACCGCCACACGGGGCACCGGCGGCGGCTACCAGCTCAGCCCCGGCGCCTCGCTCCCGCCCCTGGTCCTCAGCGAGGACGAGGCCGCCGCCATCGTCATGGGGCTCCAGGAGATCACCTCCGGCCCCTCCCCGACGTCGGCCGACGCCGCGCTGAGCGCCATGGCCAAGATCGTCCAAGTGCTTCCCGTACGGATCCGACGCCGCATCGACAGCCTCCGCGCCGTCGCCGTCCCGGCACGAAACCCCGGGGCGCGGGGGGACATCACGGATGTCGCCTCGTTGACGACCCTCGCCCTGGCCTGCCGCGACACCGAGACGGTGGAGTTCGTCTACCGCACCCGCACCGGCGATACCGCGGCCAGGACAGTGCACCCGCACCGCATCGCCCGCGTCGAGAACCGCCTCTACCTCATCGCCTGGGACCTCGACCGGGCCGACTGGCGCACCTTCCGCGTCGACCGCATCGGTGATGCGAAGCGCACCGGCACGACGTTCGCGCCCCGCACCCTCCCCGCCGACGATCCCGTCGCGTACGTGCGCGCCCGCATCAGCGCCATGCCCGCCAGGTACCCCGTCCGCGCCACGGTCGGGGCCCCCGCCGAACGGGTACGGAAGCAGATCGCGCACTACGGGACGGTGGAACCCGTCGACGACACCTCGTGCCGGGTGGAGATCGTCACCGACTCCCTGGACTGGGCCACCTTCTGCATCGGAGCGCTCGACGCCCCCGTTGTGGTCCACGGCCCACCGGAAGCCATCGCCTACATGCGCGCCTGGGGACGACGCCTCACCGCCGGCACGCAAGAGCCCCCGTGACGCGCGGCGGCGGTCCTCGAAGTGCGCGCAGAACGCCGCTCCCATGCGCCGGCGACGCGTCCGTCGACCCAGGCGGTGGTTCGTCCTGGGGTGAGCTCTTCGGGGACAGCGGGTCGTGGCCGCGAAAGCTCAGCCGTCAGCGGTCAGGCGCGTACGTCGTGCCTGGAGGAAGGTTCGTTCGGTGTCGTTGGTGGCCAGGGCGATGGCCTCGTCGTACGCGGCGACGGCCTCCGCCGTGCGGCCCAGGCGGGTGAGCAGGTCGGCGCGGGTGGCCGGCAGCAGGTGGTAGCCCGGCAGGTCCAGCTCGTCCACGGCGGCCAGTGCGCTTGCCGGTCCGTGCACCTCGGCGACGGCGACGGCGCGGTTCAGCGCCACGACCGGGGTCGGGGTGAGGTGCAGCAGCTGGTCGTAGAGCGCCAGCACCTGCGGCCAGTCGGTCGCCGGGCCGTCGGTGTGCACGGCGTTGATCGCGGCCTGCACCTGGTACGGCCCCGGCTGGTCACGGCGCAGGCAACGGCGTACGAGCTCGTGGCCTTCGGCGATCAGCTCCCGGTTCCACAACGAGCGGTCCTGCTCGGCGAGCACCACCAGCTCGCCCGAGGGCCCCACCCGCGCGGGCCGGCGGGCCTCGGTCAGCAGCAGCAGCGCCAGCAGGCCGATCGCCTCCGGCTCGTCGGGCATCAGCGCGGCCAGTTCCCTGGCCAGGCGTACCGCCTCCAGGCAGAGGTCCGTACGCACCAGCTGCCCGGAGGTGGAGGTGTATCCCTCGTTGAAGACCAGGTAGAGCACGGTGAGGACCGACGCCAGCCGGTCGGGCAGGTCGGCGGCGTCCGGCACCCGGTAGGGGATGCCGGCGTCGCGGATCTTCTTCTTCGCGCGGACGATCCGCTGGAAGACGGTCGCCTCCGGCACCAGGTAGGCCCGCGCGATCTCGGCCACCTCCAGCCCGCCGAGCAGGCGCAACGTGAGCGCGGTCCGCGCGAGCGGTGACAGCGCCGGATGGCAGCAGGTGAAGATCATGCGGAGCTGGTCGTCGCGCACCGGTCCCACCTCCTGTGGCTCGTCGGCTTGCTGCAGCAGCATCGCCTGGGCGTGGCGGGCCTCGCGGGTGGACTCGCGGCGCAGGCGGTCGATCGCCCGGTTGCGGGCGGTGGTCACGATCCAGCCGCCCGGGTTGGGCGGCGGCTCGTCCCACTTCTGTACGGCCACCGCGAAGGCGTCCTGCACGGCCTCCTCGGCGAGCCCGATGTCGCCGAGCAGGCGTGTCAGCGTGGCCACGCACCGGCCGTACTCCGCCCGGTAGATGCCGTCCAGGTCCATCCGCGCGCTCAGTCCCACTGCGCGTCCACGAAGGGACGCACCTCGATCGGGGACCCGCACGCCAGCGCGCACTTCCCGGCCCAGGCCAGCGCCTGGTCCAGGTCGTCGCACTGGATCACCCAGAACCCGCCGAGCTGCTCCTTGGTCTCGGCGAACGGGCCGTCGGTCATCGTGGTCGTGCCGCTGCCGGGTCGCACCACCGTGGTGGCGTGCGAGCCCAGCAACCCGCCGACGAACACCCACGACCCGGCCTGCCGCATCTCGGCGGTGACCTGCTCGGTCCGGTCCATCTGCGCCTGCATCTCCTCCGGCGGCCACGGCACGCTCTCGTCGAACTGGACGGCCAGCAGATATTTCTTCATGGGCTCTCCCCGGAGAGGTCAGGCGGGCATGCGGCGGGCGATGACCGGGACAACGATCGCGGCGGCGACCACGTGCGTCAACATCAGCAGCGCCTTCGTGGCCGTGGGCGCGTCCACGAGCACATCGGGCAGCAGGGACAGCGCGGTGAGCACCATTGTCGTGCGGACGAACGCCACGCGCGGACGCCGGGTCGTGCGGGCCAGGACCAGGGCCAGCACCAGGCCCAGTACGGAGAGGATGACGGTCAGCGTGGCGAACCCCGACGGGGGGATCGGCGCCCCGCCGACAGCGAGCCCGATCCCGGCGAGCTCACCCGCCGCGGCGACGCCCGCGGTCGCGACGGCGGCGGCGGCCGTGGCGGCCAGCCCGCCGGCGATCAGGTTCTTCGTGGAAGCGGTGACCGTGGCGGTGGTGGTGACGGACATTGCTGACCTCCGGTACGGGGCCGGCTCGCTGCCGGCCTCTGCTAGGGCTACGAACCGGCTCGGCGCCATTCGACATCGGCCGCGGAAAAAGTGGGGGAGTTCGTCACCGACCGGCTCTGGCGGGGACGAGCTCGGCGAGGTGGTGCAGCGAGTCGGCCAGATGGTCAGGGCCGAAGGGCGGAAACTGCAGATAGTCCCGGATGCGCTGCGGCACCGCCGACCAGTCGTAGGTGAGCGTGACCGCGGTCTCGGACGGGCCGTGCGGCGCCAGGTCGTAACGCCAGATCCAGCCGCCGAACTCCAACTGGCCGTCGTCCTTCTCGTATCCCGTCAGCCAGCCGATGGCGCGCGGCGGGTCGAGCACCTCGACCTGGTTGACCGTCTCGTAGTCTCCGTCCGGATGGCCGGCGTGATGCATGGCCATCCGGAAGATCTGCCCCGCCGCGGTCAGCGGCGCCGGGTCTGCGGCCTCCTGAACCCAGCCCGTGCCGTCGATGGCGGCATGGGTCGTCGGGTCGGCCAGCACCGCGAACACCTTCGCGGCGGGGGCGGCGAAGGTCAGGGTGGCGCTCACGCTCTCCTGGCCGGTGGTGGTGACGGACATGACGGGCCTCCCGTACGTGGCGACCGGCTGTTTTCCGGTCTCTCACTCTGACCACGAACGGGCTCGGGCCGAATCGACACTCCTGCGATCGAAATTCTCGCTGGGGCCCGTCACAGAGGTTTCGGAAGGCGTGCCGTGGCCAGCCAGCCGCGGCCGGCGGCGGCGTGGGCGGGATCGAACGCGGGCGGAACCGGACGTTCGCAGGCGGCCGCGGCGTCGGCGATGACCGTCACGGCGGGCTGCCAGCCGCGGCGGGTGAGCCAGGCGTCGAGGTTCTCGGTGGGGCCGCCGCGCCACAGGCCGACGAGCTCGGCGGAGATGTCCGCGCGGGCGCTGCGGAGCAGCTCGGAGTCCTCCATGTGATCCAGGGCGAGCATGCTCGCCGGGGCCGAGAGGCCGGTGATCCGGTCGAGGAGCAGGTCGGCGGCTTCGGGCGGGAGCGCGTACAGGATGCCCTCGGCCAGCCAGGCGGCCGGCCGCGCGGGGTCGAAGCCGGACTCCGTCAGCGCGCGCGGCCAGTCCTGGCGCAGGTCGGTGGCGACCTCGACGCGGTGGCACGCGGCGGTCGCGCCGCGGCCGTCGAGTACGGCCGTCTTGAAGGCGAGCACGTCGGCGAAGTCCAGCTCGAAGACCTTGGTGCCCGGCGGCCAGGCGAGTCTGAACGCGCGGGCGTCCATGCCGGACGCCAGCAGGACGACCTGGTCGCACCCCCGTCCGGCGGCTTCCAGGAGCGCGCGATCGAGGAACCGGGTGCGGACGGCGACCTGCTCGGCCATGAGCCGCAGGAAACCCGCGGTCGCCGGAGAGGCCCCGGCGGACCAAGGGCTGGACGCAGGATCGACGGCCTGGAGGAAGTGCCGGGCGTAGGGGTCGTCGAACAACCGGTCCGGTCGGCTGCTCTCCTGGGCGCGCAGGACAGCCACGCCCAAGGCGGTCGCGCCGATTCCGGCCAGGCTGGTGGGGACGGTCGGTTCTGGTGTCACGTGTCCGGTTCCTCTGTCTTCACGGGCGGGCGCCCAGGGCGCGGAAGTAGTCGTTCACAGGTGCGAAGTCGACGCTGTCGCCGCGGAAGCCGACGTACTTGTCCGGGCGGATCAGGTACAGGCTGGGGCGGCGCACGCCGTAGCGGTTGTGCGCCTCGCTGCGCAGGTCGGCGAAGACGTCGTCCATGGGGTCGTGCGGCAGGTGGCCGCGGGTGATGACATGGACCTCGCCGTGCCCGGCCATCGCCTTGTGCGCGGAGGTATGCCAGGCGGTCAGGGTGGGGGAGTCCGTCGTGTCCGCGGCGAACAGGACGAGGTGGTGGCCCGGCGTCCGGAGGAGGTGACGGAGCGCCACCGGCCTCTCACGGTTCTCGACGTAGACGTCCCGTACCAGCTCGCCGGCCTCCGGTCCGGTACTGGTGACGTCGCTCCACGCCCTGGCCTGTGATGCGTGCCAGCGTTCGAGGACGAGGTCGCTGTCGCGATAGTGGACGAGGTGTTCGCCGAAGGCGTTCGACAACCGCTGCTGTACGGGATTGAGCCGGCCGAACAGGCGCAGCGCGTGCCGCCGGGCTCTGCGGGCGACCAGTGTGCTGCCGGTGACGGCTCTCGTGGTGGCCGAGGTCGCGTCGACCACGGCCTTGACCACGGGCCGGCGCTCGGCCTCGTAGCTGTCCAGGAGGGACTCCCCGGCGCGCCCGGTGACGACGAGCGCGAGTTTCCAGCCCAGGTTGTAGGCGTCCTGCATGCCCGTGTTCATGCCCTGGCCGCCCACCGGGCTGTGGTTGTGCGCGGCGTCGCCGGCCAGGAGGATCCGGCCCTGGCGGAGCCGTTCTGCCAGGCTCTCGCGGGCCACGAACGACGAGCTCCACTGCAGATCGTGTACGTGGGAGTCCAGGGGTGTGCGTTCGGCGACGCAGGCGGCGAAGTCGTCCAGCCCCGGGGCCTGCGGCGGCTGGTCGTCCGGCGTGCTGGCCAGGATGCGCCAGTAGCCCCCGGTCATGGGGAAGACGGCCACGAGGCCGGTCCTGCCGAAGTAGACGTGGAAGCGGTCGCGCGTGAGCGGCCAGTCCACGGCGACGTCGCCCAGGATGAACCCCCTCTTCAGGTCGGCTCTCGTCCGGGTGATGCCCGCGCTCTCGCGCACGGTGCTGTGGGCGCCGTCGGCGCCGATCAGCCAGCGGGTCTCGCACCGTTCGACGCGGCCGTCCCCGTGGCCGAGTTGCACGCTCACGCTGTGCTCGCCAGCCTGCTGCCCGACCAGGCGGGTGCCCCATTCGACGGTCACTCCGAGTTCCTCGGCGCGCTCGCGCAGCAGTCCGACGGTCTCCCACTGCGGGATGCACAGGTCCAGCGGGAACGGGGAGTCCACGGCCGTGACGTCCATCTCGGCCAGGACCGTCGTGCCCTGGTAGAAGTTCAGCGTGTGCAGCGGGATGCCTCGTTCGATGGCGGCCTGGGCCAGCCCGAGATCGTCCAGCATCTCCAGCGATCGCGCCACGATCGACACCGCCCGGCTCTCCCGGTGGTCCGCGCGCCCGGCGTCGATGATCCGTGGGATCACTCCCCGCCGTGCCAGGTCGATGGCCAGCACCAGGCCGGTCGGCCCCGCGCCGACGATGAGAACGTCCGTTGTCGTGGTCACACATTCACCTTCTTAGAACGAATGATCGTTCTTTTTAGAAGAGCATGACCCTCCGATCGTCGTCAAGAGGGGAGTCCGTCCCTATCGTGCGGCTTGCGCGGGCGCCGACATCAGGGCCCGCACGCCGCTCCTGAAGGCCGCCGGATCCGCGTGGCCGTATACCGCGCGGCGCACCAGGAACCCGTCGACCAGAGCCATCAGGACATCGGCCACATCCTCGGCCGGGACGTCCGCGGCAAGCAGCCCGCGCTGTTGGTGTCGCACCACAAGGCCGCCTATGACGCGGCGGGCCTCCGCCATGACCTCCTTCAGTTTCGTGCCCAGCGAGGGCGATCGCAGAGCCTCCGACCAGACCTGGACCAGCAGTTGGGCCGACTCCTGCGATCCGGACAGCGGCGGGCGCTCGACCCCCAGCACGAGATCGACGATGTTGTCCAGATCTGGTGGCCGCGCGTCGTCCTCCGCCTCGAACGCCGACGCGAGCTCCGCCAGAGCCTCGGCGGCGGTCGCCGCGATGATGTCGTCCTTGCTCTTGAAGTAGCGGTAGACGGCCCCGGCCGACAGTTCGGCCTCGGTCAGTACGTCCTGCATGGACGTCGCATGAAAGCCGTTGCGGATGAAGCAGCGCCGGGCGGCGTCCAGGATCTGGCGGCGGCGGGCTTCGAGGTGCTCCTTGGGCATGCGTGCCATGGCACCACAACGTAGAACGAACATTCGTACTTGACAACCGTACCGCGCCTCTCTTAGAAAAAGAATGTTCGTTCTTTTTTGCCGTGAAGGGTCGCATCATGTCATTCGCCGCCAGCACCCTGAGTGCTCTGGCCGCTCTCGTCTTCCTCCTCGCCGGCGCCCAGAAGGTCCTGTTACGGGAACCCGTGACGGCCAACCTGCGCAGGCTCGGCGTCGGCTCCGCCATGACCCGCTCGATCGGCACCCTGGAGATCGCCGGTGCGCTCGGGCTCGCGGCCGGCCTCTGGTTCAAGCCGCTCGCCGTCACCGCCGCGGCCGGTCTCACGCTGCTGTTGATCGGCGCGGTGGGATTCCACCTCCGCGCCCGCGACTTCGCGCACCGGCGCTACCGCTCCCACGCCGTGGCGCCCCTGGTGCTGGCCGTGGTCACCGGAACGACCATGGCCTTGCTGCTCGCGACTTCCTGAGCGAGGCCGCGTGCCCTCGGCCAGGGATCTGATCTACCTTGTAAAGGAGCTGGATCTTGAGTAAATCCTTCAGGCCAGGATGAGCACGGCCGCGACCGCCACCATCACCGCGCCGGTGGCGCCGTGGACGCCGAACGCCACCGCCCGCGGACCGCCGTTCCTGAGCACGACGACCATGTCGCCCACCGGGGCGAACACGCTGGCGAGCACCAGCCAGCCGAGCATGTGCTGGTTTCCGGTGACGAGGGCCGGGAGCACGACGAGTCCGGCCGTGATGTCCCGTACGCCTTTGACGGAAAGGAAGGCGTTCATGGGCACGGGAGTCCCGAACCCCGCCGCCGACGCGACCGGCTGCAGCAGGAAGCGGATGCCGATGAGGATGATCCCGAGGGCGATCAGCCCGGCGAGCCAGGTGGCGATGGTGGCCATGCCGTCTCCTTCGATTGTTACTAGAAGTGATAGCGACGCTAGCTTAACGATGCTCGTGTGTCTAGCGGTGCTATTATCCAGAGGGTGTCCACACAGCAGCGCAAAGAACGCGAACGCGCCCAGCGCCACGACCTGATCATCAATACGGCCCGCAAGCTGGCCGAGTCCGAGGGCTGGGACGCCGTGACCACCCGCCGGCTGGCCGACGAGATCGAGTACAGCCAGCCGGTCCTCTACAGCCACTTCGCCGGCAAGGATGCCATCGTCGGGGCGGTGGCGCTGGAGGGCTTCACGGAACTGGCCGTACGCCTGCGCGCCGTGACCCGGACGGGCGAGCCGCGGGCCGTGCTGGAGGGGCTGGCCCGCACCTACATGGCGTTCGCCGAGGAGAACCCCGCACTGTACGACGCCATGTTCACGATGGCCGTGGACCTTCCGTTCGGCCAGGACGACACCCCGCAGCCGCTCCGCGACGGCTTCCAGGCGCTGCTGTCCGGGGTGGCGCGGTTCGCCGGCGGCCGAGACCCGGAGGTCCTGACGGAAGTCGTCTGGAGCGCCCTGCACGGGCTGATCGTCCTGTCCCGCGGCGGCCGGCTTCCCGCCTCAGGCCGCGAGGCCCGCCTGACGCTGCTGCTCGACCAGCTCGACGCCACCCGCTGACCCGGCCGCGCACCGTCAGCCGTCCCGGGTTCAGTGCTGGTGGGTCTCGATCCGGCCGCCGAGTCGAGCGTGGGGCTCGGCCAGGAGCTTCGGGTCGGAGACGACGGTCCACCGGTCGCCCACGAGATACGTTCCGCCGTAGGCCCGCGCGCCTTCGTACCATGCCTCCTGGTTCTCCCGCGTGGGGAAGGTCATGACGACGTAGCGGCCCGCGCCGGTCGTGCAGGACACCTGGCGTAGTTCGGTGGCGTCGACCTGAACCGACGGGCGGTCGCATTTGATGGCGGCGAGGATACGGTCCAGGCCGGCCTGGGGCAGAGGCTTGTCCGCGGCGGGTGGAGCCGGGTGGTGATGGGCGTTCGCGGTGCTGCTCGGTGCGGGAGCGAAGATCGTGAACACGGCGAGGCCCACGCCCAGGATGGTCAGGCCGGCTGCCGCAATGATCCGCAGCTGCTTCATCTCGCGCACCTTTCTCTGGGTCCGGCGGTGGAGAGACCATGTCCAGGTACGCGCGTACGCGGTCGCGGGTTCACCACGACACCGTGTCACCCTCATTCGTCCTGTGAAGATTGGACTTACTTTGTAAAGGCGTCGGGTTGGGACAAAAACCAAAGACCCACATCCAGAACCCCTCAACGAAGGAGTCGCCCCGCACCCCGTCTTTCGGCGGGTCGACGGGGTGCGGGGCGGTGGTCAGCCGGCGAGCAGGGCGTTGGCTTCGGTGATGAGTTTCTGGGCGGCCTCGTCGGGGGTCATCCGGTTGAAGATGACTTCTTCGGAGTATCGCCTGAGGATGCCTTCCATGGCGCTGGAGCCCTTGGGTGGGGCGGCGGGCGGGTCGGCGAGTTCGCCGCGGACCTCGTTCACGAACGCCAGGGTCTTCTGGTCGGCTTCGGGCAGTTTGTCGCTCACGGCGGACAGCACCTTGGCGTTGGCGGGCAGGCCGCGGTCGCTGAGGACGATTTCGCCGACTTCGGGCTCATTGATCATGAAGTCGATGAATTTCGCGGCTTCGGCGGCGTGTTCCGATCCGGAGGAGGCGGTGTAGAACATGGCGGGTTGCAGGAACATGCCGCTGGTCGGGGCGCCTTCGATTTTGGGCATGCGTACGAGTTCGAGTTCCTGGCCTGATGCCTTGGTGGCTGCGCCGAGGACGTTGGTCCAGATCATGCTGGTGGCGCCGGTGTTGGTGCCGATGAGGGTCTGTTCGATGCCGGCGTCGTAGAGTTCGGAGCTTTTGTCGGCGGTGGGGGAGCCTTTGGTTTTGATCAGGTCCTGGGTGATGGCCCACCAGTCTTTGAGTGTTTGTGGAGTGATGCCAAGTTTGTTGCCGTTGTAGAGGAGTTCGCCCTTTTGCGCGGCGTAGATCTGGAGGTAGGCGGGGTTCCAGGACAGTTGTGTTCCGGTGACTTTGCCGCTGGTGCCGGTTGTGACGTCGGAGCAGAGCTCGACGAAGTCCTCCCAGGTCCATGAGCTGTCGTCGGGGAGTGTGGCTTTGGCGCGTTTGACCAGGGCGGGGTTGATGACCATGGCGAAGGAGTTGACGCCGCTGGGGATGGCGTACTGTTTGCCGTCGACGACGCCGGTGGCGAGAATCTTGCTGTCGATGTCGGCGGCACTGACCTTGGAGGCGAGGTCGGCCAGTGCGCCGCGTTCGGCGTATTCGCGTACGGCGCGGATTTCGAGGGTGATGACGTCGGGTGCGTCGCGGCCGGCGACTTGGGTGGCGAGTCGTTCGTAGTAGCTGGGGAAGTCGGAAATTTCGCCTTCGACGTCGATATTCGGGTTTTTTGCCTCAAACTTCGCGATCGCCGCTTCTGTCATCTCGCGGCGGGAGTCACTGCCCCAGTAGGCGAAGCGCAGTTTGACCTTGCCGTCGGTGCTGCTCTCGCCGCCTCCGCAGGCCGCGGTGACCGCCAGTATGGCGGTGGCGAGCAGGGCCGCCGACCAGATCTTCTTGCCAGAGCTCACGGCTCTTCCTCCTAGGGGGTTTCTGCTGGGGGGTGGAAGGAATGTCTTTCGGCACTGCGGTGCCCATGGCATGGATCAGAGGTCTGACGTTAGCGCGATGATCGGTAAGGGAGGTAGGGGGTTTCGTGACACTTTGCTGTCGGAGTTTCGAAAGTGCCGGGTGGAGGGGGTGGGGGAGTCCGGCCGCCGGCGACGGCGGGGCCGTCGTGCGGCCGGATGGGTGGTCAGGCGTGGAAGGTGATCGTGCCTTTGCCGTGGATGGTGGTCAGTCCCTTGGTGGCGCAGGTGCTGACGTTGGAGGTCGGGGTGGCGGTGCCGGTCACCTTGCTTCCGGCCAGCCGGCCCTTGCTGACCCGTCCGCTGAGGAGCATGTCGCCGGGGTTGTAGCCGGTCAGTTTCTGCACCGACGGCCGCAGGGTGGAGGTGCCGATCCTGCGGCCGTCGGCGCCGTACCAGGTGATCGTGCCTTTGCCGTGAATGTCCTGCACGCCGGCGCAGGAGGCGCGGCCGGTGCTGCGGACGGTCATGACGCCTGAGCGTATGCCGGTGGCCGAGGGTGAGGAGGCGGTGCATCCGGTCAGGGCGAGGCCGGCCTGGGCGGTCACGGCGTGGGGCAGGAACTTGACCGGCGGGTTGAAGGTGATGGGTCGTTCGGCGGTGGTGGCGACCTGGCAGGTGAGCAGGGTCTCCTGTGGCGCGGCGGTGGCGGGGGCGGCGGTCAGCATCGCCGCCGCCGCGGTTGTGGCCGCGGCGGCGTGCTTGAGAAGGGGCATGTCGTCTCCTTTGCCCTGATGGTCGGTGACGCTCGGTGATCGTTCCGAGGTGGGGCCCACGATAGGAGCGGGTGTGGTGCGGGGCGGTGAGCGCAGCGCCCGGCGGCAAAACTTGATCGACTTCTTAACGGCGGACGCCGTGCCACGTGTGATCAGTTGTCGCCGTGTCGGCGACGCTGGGTGACATGGGCGCCCGCCGCGTCCTGGAGGGGAGTTCGCCGTGACCGAGGACGACATCGCGACCGTGGTGCGCGAGCACTGTGTGCAGATTTTGAAGGTGGATCCGGCCCGGGTGACCGGGGACGCGCTGCTGCGTGAGGACCTGGAGGCCGACAGCCTTGACCTGGCCGAACTGCACGTGGCGCTGGAGGAGAGGTGGGGGTCTTTGCCGCGTGAGACCCTCGCCGACGTACGGACCGTGGACGATGTGATCGCCAAGGCGCGCGTGCTGCTGAGCGGGTCGGTGTGAGGCAGGCCGAGGTGCGGGTGGCGGTGACCGGCCTGGGTGTGCGCACGTCGGCCGGTGCGCATCCCAAGGAGTTGTGGGACGCGCTGCTGGCCGGCCGGTCCACTGCCCGTGCGATCACCTCGTTCGACACCGAGGGGCTGGGTGTCGGCTTCGCCTGCCAGGTCGAGGGTCCGGACATCGAGGCGTACGTGCCGGCCAAGCAGGCCTCGCGGCTCGACCGGATGAGTCAGCTGGCGTTGTGCGCCGCCACGGACGCGCTGTGCGACGCGGGTGCCCTGCGGGCGCCGGCCGAGCGGCGGGGGGTGGTGACCGGTACGTGTTTCGGCGGCAGGACGACGGACGAGGCGGCCATGCTCGGGGGGCGGCATCCTGAACGGGGTGAGCCTGGACCGCTGACCGTGCCGATGGCCATGCACAATGCCGCTGCGGCGACGATCAGCATCCTCCACGGCCTGCGCGGGCCCAGCCTGTCGGTGGAGACGGCCTGCGCTTCCGGTTCTCATGCGATCGGGGAGGCGGGCCGGCTGGTGCGCGGCGGGTTCGCTGATGTGGTGGTCGCCGGCGGTGCCGAGGCCTGCATCACTCCGACGGTGCTGCTGGGTTTCCGCCGGAGTCAGGTTCTGTCGCAGCGTAACGACGCGCCTGAGCGTGCCAGCCGTCCGTTCGATCGGGATCGGGACGGGTTCGTGCTGGCAGAGGGTGCGGCTTTCGTCGTACTGGAGAGTTTCGAGCACGCCGTGCGCCGGGGCGCTCATGTGTACGCGGAGCTGACCGGCTACGGCTCCACGTCCGATGGGCACCATATGACCGCGCCGTCGCCGGAAGGTGAGGGCGCCGCTCGTTGCATGCGCGCGGCGCTCGCGGACGCGGGGCTGGCCCCTGAGGAGATCGTGCACGTCAGCGCGCACGGTACGGGTACGCCGCTCAACGACGTGACGGAGGCTCAGGCGATCGACCGGGTGTTCGGCGGGGCGAGGGTTCCGGTCGCCTCGGTCAAGGGGGTCACCGGGCACGCGATCGCCGCGGCGGGAGCCATCGAGGCTGTGGCGGCGGTGCTGACGCTGCGCGAAGGCGTCGTCCCGCCCACGGCCAACCTTGACCACGTGGATCCGCGGTGCGATGTGGACGTCGCCGGGCGGGTGCGGTCGGTGCCGTCGGGGCCGGTGCTGTCGAACTCGTTCGGTTTCGGCGGCCACAACGCCACCTTGATTTTCTCGCCGTGCTGACCGGAGGAGTCGCCGTGGGTGTTTCTGTTCTGACCGGTGTTTGCGCCGGTGCAATGTTCGCCGGTGCTCTGGCGGGTCCGGCGGTCGCCGGCGTTGCGGCGGCGCCCCCAGCGGCGGCGCCGTCAGCGACCGCGCCGCCGGCGATCACTCCGCCGGCGATCACTCCGCCGGCGATCACTCCGCCAGCGATCGTGCCGTCGGCCGCGCCTTCGTCGGCCGCGCCCCTCACGGGCGTGTCCCCGCCGTCCGGCGCTCAGCCCGACGGCCCCGTGAACGACACGGCGGACGACACGGCGGACGACACGGTGGAGGACACGGTGGAGGACGCAGCGGACGCCGTGGGCGGTGCCGTGGAGGACACGGTGGAGAGCCAGGGCAAGATCTGTATCAACGTTCCCGTCGACCGTGTCGCCCTGGCCCTCGCGCGGCTTGTCGCGCCTGCTCTGATGGCGGGTGCCACGGCCGGTGCGGGGCCGGGCGTCGTCGCCTCGGCGCCGCCTCCCGGGGCGGCGGCGCCCCGGCCCTTCGGTGGCGGGTTGCCCAAGGACCTGCCTTTCCTGGAGGCCGTGCCCTGCTGAGCCGGGCTGTCAGGCGATCCCGCCCACGGGCTGGCCGTGGAAGGTGCCGCCGTAGCAGGCCAGGCGGGTGGTGCTGGTGGGGCTCGGCAGGACGACGCCGGTGCCGAGTACGCAGTCGACGATCGAGATGCTGAAGGCGGGCCCTGCCGTGGCGACCATGAGGGCGGTTCCGGCGGCTGTGGAGGCGAGGACGGTAAGGAGTCGGCGCATGTCAGGTCCAATCACTGTAAGTGGCGTCTTGCTTACGGATAGTTACCGTACGGTGAGTGATCCAAAACGAGTTGTGAGAGGTGATGTGTGACCACCCCGCTCTTCGACGTCGTGGCGATGACCGAACACTGGATGCGCGCGCGGCCGGACACGGTCGCGTGCCGTGTCGATGGGCGTCGCCGCGCCGAGACGCTGACCTACGGCAGGCTCGACGAGGTGGTCGCGCAGGCCGCGTCCAGGCTGGCCCGCGCCGGGGTGGGGGCGGGGACGCGGACCGCGGTGATGATCCCGCCGGGGCGGGACCTGGTGGCGGTGGTGCTGGCCCTGTTCCGGTTGCGGGCGGTGCCCGTCCTGGTAGATCCGGGGCTCGGGCCGCGCGCCATCGGCGCCTGCCTGCGGGAGGCGGCCGTGGAGGCGTTCATCGCGGTGCCGCGCGCTCATCTGGCGCGGGTGGTGCTGGGCTGGGCGCGTGAGAGCGTGGTCGTCACCGTCACGTTCGCCTCGTACGCGTTGTGGTTCGGCCGGGTTCGTGACCGTCTGCGCGCGGGCAGGCCGCCGGCCGCCGGGGCGGGCCCGCGGGGGTCGTGCGCCGACGACCTGGCGTTGATCGCGTTCACCTCCGGGTCCACGGGGGTGCCCAAGGGGGTGCCGTTCCGTCACCGGCACCTGGCCGGGCAGACCGGGCTGCTGGCGCAGCTGGGGGCGCTGGAGCCGGGGGCGACGGTGTATTCGACCTTCGTGCCGTTCGCGGTGGCGGCGCCGGCGATCGGGTGTGCCTCGGTCATTCCGCGGATCGATCTGCGCCGGCCGGAGCGTACCGATCCGGCCGCGATGGCGGGCTCCATCGCCGCTCACGGCGTGCGGGGCCTGTTCGCCGCGCCCGCGCTGCTGGACCGGCTCGCCCGCCACTGCGAGCGCCGCGGGCAGGTCCTGGACAGTGTGGAGATCGTGCTCACGGCGGGTGCGCCGCTGCCCTTCTCGGTGCTGCGTCGCGCCCAGCGGTGCCTGCCGGAGGGGGCCGAGGTGCGTTCGGTGTACGGCTCGACCGAGTGCCTGCTGGTCGCCGTGGCGGACGCGGCGGAGCTGGCGGAGACGGCGGGCGACACCGCACGGGGTGCCGGCACCTGCCTGGGCTCTGTGCTGCCGGGCAACCGGGTGCGGGTCATCGGCATCACCGACGAGGTGATCGCGCGCTGGTCGGACGATCTGCTGGTGCCGCCCGGCACGGTGGGGGAGATCACCGTGGCCGGTCCCGCCGTCAGCGACCCGTACCTGGATCGCCCGTGCGAGAGCGCGCTGGCCCGCATCGACGACGGCGGCGAGCCGGTGCACCGCATGGGCGACCTCGGCTGGCAGGACGAGCGGGGGCGGTTGTGGTTCGCCGGCCGTAAGAGCGAACGTGTGCGCACCTCCGGCGGTGAGCTGTACACCGACCAGGTCGAGCCGGTCGTCAACGCGGTGCCGGGCGTCCGTCGCAGCGCGCTGGTGGGGGTCGGGCCGCCGGGAGGCCGGCGACCGGTGTTGTGCGTGGAGTGCGAGCCTGGCACGTCGCGGCGTGAGCGGCGCGAGGTGGTCGAACGGGTACGGGCCGCCGCGGTCGCAGGGATCGGTCAGGTGCTGGCCCATCCGGGTTTCCCGATGGACGTGCGGCACGCGAGCAAGATCCGCCGTCCGGTGCTGGCCGGCTGGGCGGCGCGCAGGCTGGGCGGTGGTGAGCGGTGAAGGTGCTGGTGACGGGCGGCGGGGGGTTCCTCGGGCAGGCGGTGTGCCGGCTGCTGACCGTACGGGGGGAGGACGTGGCGACGCTGAGCCGGCGCCGCTACCCGGCGCTGGACGCGCTGGGCGTCGTCCAGCACGCCGGTGACGTCCGTGATCCGCAGGGTGTGCGGTCCGCTGTGGCGGGGTGCGAGGCGGTCGTGCACTGCGCAGCCCTGGCCGGGATGTGGGGGCCTGCGCACGCCTACCGGTCGGTCAATGTGGCGGGTACGGCCAACGTGGTCGATGCCTGCCTGCGGGCGGGGGTCGCCCGGCTGGTGCACGCTTCCTCGCCCAGCGTGGTGCACGAGGGGCGGGACCTGGAGGGCGTGGACGAGTCGGCGCCCTACGCCCGCCGTTTCCTGGCCCACTATCCGGCGAGCAAGGCGATCGCCGAACGGATCGTGCTGGCCGCCAGCGGTGACCGGCTGGCCACTGTGGCGCTGCGGCCGCACCTCATCTGGGGGCCGGGGGATCCGCACTTCCTGCCCAGGCTCGTGGAGCAGGCGCGGCGTGGTCTGCTGGTTCTGCCGCGCGCTCCGGGCAAGCGCATCGACACGGTCTACATCGACAACGCGGCCGAGGCGCATGTGCTGGCGCTGGACGCGCTGGCTGCGGGGTCGCCGGTCGCCGGCCGCGCGTATTTCATCACTCAGGACGAGCCGGTCACGGTCGCCGGCTGGGTCAACGGCCTGCTGGCGGCGGCGGGCCTGCCGCCGGTGACCCGGCATGTCCCGGCCCGCGTGGCCAGGGCGGGGGCGGCGATGGTCGAGTACGGTTACCGGCTCGCCGGCGTGCGCGCGCAGCCTCCGGTCACGCGGATCGCCGCCGTCCAGGCCACGACCTCGCACTGGTTCGACATCTCCGCCGCGCGGCGTGACCTCGGTTACGTGCCGCGGGTCAGCACGGCCGACGGCCTGGCCCGGCTGGCCGCCCACCTGTCCGCGCCGGTCCCGGTCCCGCACGCCGTGGACGCCCGGGACGGCCGGTGAAGGGCGTCGCCGGCACGGCCCACGACCCACCACGGAAGCCGCCCACGGGGCGCCGTTACGGTGCCCGGCCCTGTGCGGGTCAGAGGGCGTCTCCCTGGAGGGGCCCGGCGGGGTGCGGTGGGTGGCGTGCCGTTGGCACCGCCGTACTGGATGGAAGGGTTTGACCTTCGCAGTGCCCGCTCGTGCCGCCGAACCTGTTGTGAGGTCCTGATGCCTGGCTCTGTCCCGCGTTTTCCTGAATACCCGTTCGTGTCCCGCTGGTTCGCCCGTGACGGGCTGCGCCAGCACTACCTGGACGAGGGCGACGGGGCGCCGGTGCTCATGCTGCACGGCAACCCGTCGTGGAGTTACCTGTGGCGGCGGCTGATCGTGGCGCTGCGCGGTGAGCACCGCTGTGTCGCGCCCGACCACATCGGCATGGGCCTGTCGGACAAGCCCGGCCGGGGGCGTTACCCGTACACGCTGGCCGCGCGGGTGGACGATCTCGACGCGCTCACCTCTCATCTCGTCGCCGAGCGGGGTGTGCCCGACCGTGGCTGGACGCTGGTGATGCACGACTGGGGCGGCCCGATCGGCATGGCCTGGGCGGACCGTCATCCTGGCCGGGTGGCCCGGCTGGTGGTGCTCAACACCGCGGCGTTCCCCAATCCGTACGGTCCGCGGGTGCGGCCGGCGCTGCGGTTGCCGCTGTGGTTGTTGCGGGAGACCCGTCTGGGTGAGCGGTTGTTCCTGCGTCATCATGCTTTCGCCCGCCTGGCCACGTCGGCGCCGTTCGGGCTGCGCAGGCGGCTGCCCCGCGAGGTGCGGGCGGCGTTCCTGGCACCCGACGACCAGCCCGGCAGCAAGCCCGGCGATCAGCCTGGCGGCCGGCACGGCGACCAGCACAGTGACCAGCACAGTGACCAGCTCGGCGGCCGTGAGGGGCACCGGGTGGCGGTGCAGCGGTTCGTGCACGACATCCCGTTCGGCCCGGGCGACCGGTCGTGGCCGCTGCTGGTGCGGGCTGGGGAGAGCCTGGCCGCCTTCGCCGAGCGGCCCGTACTGATCGGGTGGGGGTGGCGTGACCCCGTGTTCGACCCGGTCATGTTGCGCGAGTGGCGGCGGCGTCTGCCCGGTGCCGAGGTCCACGTTTACCGCGATGCCGGGCACTACGTGCTGGAGGACGCCCATGAGCGGCTGGTGCCCGCCGTACACGCGTTCCTGCGGCGCTGACCGACCTTGAACCGGCCCTGAACCGGTGCTGAACCAACCCTGAACCGGTGCTGGCTGGTGCTGAACCGGTGCTGACTGAGCTGACCGGTGCGGGCGGCGTCGGGTGGCGTGGGTGCGGATGGCCGTCCAGCTGGTCAGCGGCGTGATCCGGGCAGCCACCAGTTGCGGTGCCCGAGCAGCCGCATCAGGGACGGGACCAGCACCATCCGGATGACGGTGGCGTCGATGACGATGGCGGCGGCCACCGCGAACCCGCCCTGCTGGAAGTCCAGGCGCCGGGTGAACATCAGGCCGCCGAAGGTGACGGCCATGATGGCGGCGGCCAGCGTGATGGGGCGTGCGGTGTGCCGCAACCCGTGCAGGACGGCGGCGGTGTTGTCGCGGTCGCGGCGGTAGTGCTCGGCGATGCGGTGGACGAGGAAGACCTCGTAGTCCAGGGACAGGCCGAACACGATGGTGAAGACGATCAGCGGCAGCAGGACGTTGACGTCGGCGCCGTTCCCGGGCAGGTCCTGGAAGACGACGGTGAGCAGCCCGAAGGTGGCGCAGACGCACAGCAGGTTCATGGCCAGCGCCTTGAGCGGGATGAGCAGGCTGCGGAAGACGACGAGCAGCAGGGCGGACGAGGCCAGCAGCACCGCGGCCAGCACCCGCCACAGCCCCTCGAGCGTGCCGTGGGCCAGGTCGGTGAGCCGGGCCGTCGGCCCGGTGGCCAGGACCTGCTGGCCGGCGGGCAGCAGGCGCCCGGCCAGGGCGTGCAGGTCGCGCTGGAAGTCCGCCGCCGCGTCGCTGTCGGGGGCGGGCCTGGCGGCGATCAGCATGACGGTCAGGTCCTTGCCGTTGTCCAGTACGGTGCTGACCGACACCCGCGGGTCGGCGTGCAGGGCGCGGCCCAGGGCGAAGGTGTCGACCGGGTCGGTGTGGCCGGGGTGGGGCAGTGCCAGGGCGGTCAGCCCGGCGACCCCGTCACGCTCCATCCGGTCCAGGCCCGCGCCGATGTCGGTGCCGGCCATGGCGTCCCGGTCGTAGTGCAGGCCGAGCCGCAGGTGCAGGGCGGGGGCGGCGGCCAGCAGCAGGACGGTGACGGCTGCCAGCGCGTACCGGCCGGGTCGTTTCATCAGGTGTTCGGCGGCGCGTAGCCACGCGGGCGGTCGGGTGGTGTGCGCGGCGGGACGCAGCCGGGGCAGCCGGCCCCACTGGAGCCGGCGGTCCGCCAGGGTCAGCAGCGCGGGGGCGAGCGTCAGCGCGGCCGCGAGGGTGACGAACGCGGCCAGCATGCCCGCCAGCGCCAGGGAGTGCGCCCACGGCACGCCGACGAGCAGCAGCGCGCACGAGGTGAGGATGATGACGGCCCCGCACCAGGCGACCGTGCTGCCGGCGGTCGCGGTGGCGCGTGCGGCCGCCGCGGCGGGCGGCAGTCCCGCGCGCCGGGCCTGGCGGTGGCGCAGCAGGATCAGCAGCGTGTAGTCCAGCCCGAGGCCGAGCGACATGGTGAGGGTGTAGGTGAGCATGGTGGAGTCGACGGGCGCGAGGGTGGCCGCCGCCGCGAGCGCTCCCGTGGCGGTCGTGATCGCCGCGCCGCCCACCACCAGCGGCACGGCCGCCGCGCCCACCGCGCCGAGCCCGAACACCAGCAGCAGCGCCGCCACCGGGATGGTCACGGCTTCCATGGACCGCAGGTCGGCCAGGTCGGTGTGGGCGAGCTGCGCGAAGGCGCGGCTGACACCGACGATGGTCACGCTGACCGTCCCCGCCGACGCCTGCCGGACGGCCCGGCGCGCGTCCGCGAGCTGGCCGGGCAGGTTGCGCTGGCGGGTGAGCTCGTCGCCGTGCACGCCGGCCAGCACGTAGGCGTGGCGGGAATCGCCGCCGTCGGTGTCCGGCAGCGGCAGCAGCGCGCCGATGTCGGGGCGGGCGGCCAGCGCGTCCACTGTGGCGGCCATCGCCTGCTGGAAGCGCGGTTCGCCGGCGTGCAGGCTCGCCGAGGAGAAGGCCAGCAGCACCTGTTCCCTGCCCAGTTCCGGCAGTCCGCGGGCGATCGCCGCGGCGGCCTGCGCGGAGCGTGAGCCCGGCACCTCCAGCGAGGGCGGGCTGAGCCGTTGCATGAGGCCGGGCAGCAGCAGCACCGACGCGGCGGCCAGGAGCAGCCACACCGCGACGACGAGCCGGGCGCGGCGGCCCGCCGCCCGGCCGAGCCGGGCGACGTGCCCGTCTGGCCGCCCCTCCCTCCTGAGCAGGAAGGGAGCAAGCTCCCCGACCTGCCCTTCTCCCACGACACCTGGGGACAGAAGCACGACGACGCGCCCACGCCACCGGCCGGCGCCCCCGCCTTCCCCTCTGGAGCGTTCAAACAACCCCCGTTCCAGGCTCCGCCACCACCCCCCGCGTCGCCGGGCAGGAGCAAGCGCGCCCTGCTCGTCACGCTGGGCGCGCTGGCCCTGGCGGGCGTGGCCACCGGCGGGTTCTTCGCCTGGCAGGCCGTGAGCGACCCGGCGCCGACGACCGCCGCCGCCCGGCCGAGCGCGTCCGTCCAGCCGAGCTCGGAGGCGGCCGCCTCGCCGCCGTCCGCCGAGGGCACGTCCGTGCTCAACTCCGAGCGGACCGACCCGCAGGAGTTGTCGTTGTCGGAGGCGTTCCCCGAGAAGAGGGTGAGCGCGGCCGGTGCGACGTTCACCCGGGTCAAGGCCGACGTGGAGACGGCCTGCGACAAGGCGGCCATGGGAGCCTTCGCTGAGGCCCTGCGGGAGCAGAAGTGCAGCCGGGTGCTGAGGGCCACGTACGTCGACAGGAAGAAGCGGTACGCCGTGACCACGGGCATCGCCGTGCTGCCTGACAAGGCCGCGGCCGAGGCGGTCGACCAGGCGAAGAGCCTGTCGCGCAACGTCTGGTTCCGCCCGCTCCCTGGCGGTGAGGGTTCGGGCGGCGAGCGGGTGCACATCGCGGGCGGCTACGCGGCCGGCCTGGTGTGGGGGCGCTACATCGTCTTCAGTTACGCCACCCACGCCGACGGCCACACCCCGTCGTCCAAGGAGCGGACGCTGCCCAAGGTGAGCGGGGCGTTCCGCGACGAGACGTCACTCGTTCTCGAGCGCCGCGTCACCGGCGGCTGACCCCGCCGGCGTACGTACCCGCCGGGTGGCCTCGGCGCGCGCGGCGAGTTCCGCGTCCGGCGGGTAGCCCACCTCCTCCAGGCACAGGCCGTGGGCGGGGGCCACGTGCACGCCCGAGTCGCGTACGGCCCTGGTGAGCACCTCGCCCGGCCATTCCACCGGCCGCCGGCCATCACCGGCGGCAAGCAGGGAGCCGACCAGGGCCCGCACCATGGAGTGGCAGAACGCGTCGGCGACGACGGTGGCCACGAGGGTGCCGTCCGGCTCGCGTACCCAGTCGAGGCGCTGCAGTTCCCTGATCGTGGTGGCGCCTTCGCGCTTCTTGCAGAACGCGGCGAAGTCGTGCTCGCCGATCAGCCGCGCGGCGGCCGCGTTGAGCGCGCCGTCGTCGAGCGGCCGGTTGTGCCAGACGACCTCGCGCCGGCGCAGCGGGTCGACGCCGCCGGCCGCGTCGCTCACGCGGTACGCGTACCGCCGGAAGAGGGCCGAGAACCGGGCGTCGAAGCCCTCAGGAGCCACGCAGACCCGATGAACGCGTACGTCTGGAGGGAGAACCCCGCCCAGCCGCCTGACGAGCGCAGCGAGCCGCTCATCGACGCTCAGCGGCCCGCGGTTGCCGTCCAGTTCGGCCGTGGACTCCTCCGGCACGTCGACGTGGCACACCTGGCCGCGCGCGTGCACCCCGGCGTCGGTACGGCCGGCCACGGTCAGCTGGGCGGGCCCGCCGAGGCGCAGGATCCGGCCGAGCGCCTGCTCGATCTCGCCCTGGACCGTACGCCGGCCGGGCTGCCGCGCCCATCCGGAGAAGTCGGTCCCGTCGTACGCGAGGTCGAGGCGGAGCCGTACCACGATGAATCTCCTTCGTACGGAAAAGGGCCCGAACCCCCGCAAAGGGGTCCGGGCCCGATTCAGCCGGCCTGAACGATCAGGCCTCGTCCTTCTTCGCCTCGGCGTCGGCGGCCGGGGCCTCCTCGGCGGCGGCCTCGGGGGCCTCAGCCTTGGTCTCCTCAGCCTTGGCCTCCTCAGCCGGGGTCTCCTCGGCCTTCGGCTCCTGCGCGGCGGGCGCGGGGGCGGCGGCCTCGGTGCGGCGGGTGGTGACGCCGCTCATCGGCTCGGTCACCAGCTCGATGACCGCCATCGGCGCGTTGTCGCCCTTGCGGGCGCCGATCTTCGTGATGCGGGTGTAGCCACCGGGCCGCTCGGCGAACGTCGTCGCGATCTCGGTGAAGAGGTGATGCACGACGCCCTTGTCCCTGATGACGGTCAGGACCTGGCGGCGGTTGTGGATGTCGCCCTTCTTCGCCTTGGTGATCAGGCGCTCCGCCACCGGACGCAGGCGCTTGGCCTTGGTCACCGTGGTGCGGATCCGGCCGTGGCGGAACAGGTCGGTGGCGAGATTCGCCAGGATCAGCCGCTCGTGCGCCGGGCTGCCGCCAAGACGTGCACCTTTGGTGGGCTTGGGCATTTCATCTCTCCTTGTGGATTAACCCGCCCCGGCCGTATCAGGTACCGGAGTCGGGCCGGCGCCGCGCTCGGGCGTCGCCGTTACGTTCACCCGCCCGCCCCGCGCCTCGCGAGGACGGCGGCCGGTCCGCGAACCGGCCGCCGTCCTCGCGGGAAGGCACGGTGACGAAAGCGCGGGACGTTGTCAGTACTGCTCGGTCTCGACGTACGCGCTGTCGTCGTCGTCGTAACCGCCGCCGGCCACCGCGCTCGGGTCGAACCCGGGCGGGGAGTCCTTGAGCGCCAGCGACATCTCGTGCAGCTTCTGCTTGACCTCTTCTATCGACTTGGCGCCGAAGTTCCGGATGTCGAGAAGGTCCTGCTCGCTGCGCGCGACGAGCTCGCCCACGGTGTGGATGCCCTCGCGCTTGAGGCAGTTGTAGGAGCGCACCGTGAGGTTGAGCTCCTCGATCGGCAGCGCCAGGTCGGCGGCCAGCGCGGCGTCGGTCGGCGACGGGCCGATGTCGATGCCCTCGGCCTCGACGTTGAGCTCGCGGGCCAGGCCGAAGAGCTCGACGAGCGTCTTGCCGGCGGAGGCCACCGCGTCGCGGGGCTTCATCGCGGGCTTGGTCTCGACGTCGAGGATGAGGCGGTCGAAGTCGGTACGCTGCTCGACTCGGGTGGCCTCGACCTTGTAGGTGACCTTCAGCACCGGGGAGTAGATCGAGTCGATCGGGATGCGACCGATCTCCTGGCCCGGCTGCTTGTTCTGGGCGGCCGAGACGTAGCCGCGACCGCGCTCGACGGTCAGCTCCATCTCGAGCTTCGCCTTGCCGTTGAGCGTGGCGATGCGCAGCTCGGGGTTGTGCACCTCGACACCGGCCGGCGGCGCGATGTCGGCGGCGGTGACCTCGCCCGGGCCCTGCTTGCGCAGGTACATCACGACCGGCTCGTCGTGCTCGGAGGATACGACCAGTTCCTTGAGGTTGAGGATGATGTCGGTGACGTCTTCCTTGACCCCGGGAACGGTCGAGAACTCGTGCAGCACACCCTCGATGCGAATGCTCGTCACGGCCGCGCCCGGAATGGACGACAGCAGCGTGCGGCGCACGGAGTTGCCGATGGTGTAGCCGAAGCCCGGCTCCAGCGGCTCGATGACGAATCGGGACCGGGTGTCGTCGATCGACTCTTCGAGAAGAGTCGGGCGCTGAGCGATCAGCATGAGTGGGATCTCCCCTTTTTCGTGTGGCGCCCGCTATATGACGCCACTCCGATGAACAGCCTAGCCCGGGTACGCGACGCCACGAGGACGTCGCGACGCCACGAACGCGTACCCGAGCCGGGCAGGCGAGTGCCTACTTCGAGTAGTACTCGACGATGAGCTGCTCCTGGACCTGGGTGTCGATCTGCTGGCGGACCGGCAGCTGGTGAACCAGGACGCGGAGCTTGTCGGGCACGACGCCGAGCCACGCGGGGACCGTGCGCTCACCGGCGGTGGCGCGGGCGACCTCGTAGGGCAGCAGGTTGCGCTTGGTCTCGCGGACCTCGATGATGTCGTGCTCGCGAACGCGGTAGGACGGGATGTCGACCTTCTTGCCGTTCACCATGATGTGGCCGTGGCGCACCTGCTGGCGGGCGGCGTCACGCGACTGGGCGAAGCCCGCGCGGTAGACGACGTTGTCGAGGCGGCTCTCCAGGATCTGGAGCAGCACCTCACCCGACTTACCGCTCTTACGGGCGGCTTCCTCGTAGTAGTTGTGGAACTGCTTCTCGAGGACGCCGTAGATGCGGCGGGTCTTCTGCTTCTCGCGAAGCTGAAGCTGGTACTCGGTGTCCTTCGGACGGCCTCGGCCGTGCTCACCCGGCGGGTACGGACGGATCTCGATGGGGCACTTGGCGGACTCGCACTTGCTGCCCTTGAGGAAGAGCTTGGTCTTCTCGCGACGGCAGAGCTTGCAGTCCGCGCCCGTGTAACGAGCCATGTTCTCTATCTCCTGGAAACTCAGACGCGGCGGCGCTTCGGCGGACGGCAGCCGTTGTGCGGGACCGGGGTGACGTCCTGGATCGAACCCACTTCGAGGCCGGTGGCCTGCAGCGAGCGGATCGCGGTCTCACGGCCGGAGCCGGGACCCTTGACGAAGACGTCGACCTTGCGCATGCCGTGCTCCATGGCGCGGCGAGCGGCGTTTTCCGCGGCCATCTGCGCGGCGAACGGGGTGGACTTACGGGAGCCCTTGAAACCCACGTGGCCGGCGCTGGCCCAGGAAATCACATTGCCCAGCGGGTCGGTGATCGAGACGATCGTGTTGTTGAACGTGCTCTTGATGTGGGCGTGCCCGTGAGCGACGTTCTTCTTTTCCTTGCGGCGCACCTTCTTCGGCGCACCCTGGCGGCTCTTAGGAGGCATTGTTTGCCATAACTCCTGAGGTCTTCGGTCCCGCGGCTGCGAGGACTACTTCTTACCGGGCTTCTTCTTGCCGGCGACGGTCTTCTTCTTGCCCTTGCGGGTGCGCGCGTTGGTCTGCGTGCGCTGACCGTGGACCGGGAGGCCCTTGCGGTGCCGGATGCCCTGGTAGCAACCGATTTCGATCTTGCGACGGATGTCGGCCTGGACCTCGCGGCGCAGGTCGCCCTCGATCTTGTAGTTCGCCTCGATGTAGTCACGCATCGGGACGATCTCGGCGTCGGAGAGCTGGTGGACGCGGAGGTCGCCGCTGACCCCGGTGGCCTGGAGAATCTCCTGGGCGCGGGTGCGGCCGATTCCGTAGATGTAGGTGAGAGCGATCTCCAGCCGCTTGTCGCGGGGGAGGTCGACGCCAACCAGGCGAGCCATGGCGGGCATTCTCCTTCTTCTGTGGCGGAGGTCTTGCGCCTCACTGCCCCTCCCCAATGCCCGGGGTGAGGGCCCCGGCCTCCGACCGGGGGTCTCCCGAGTGGTTCGGACCTTCGACTGGCCCGCCTGCCCGGGTGTGACACGCGATTACTGTTTCAGGCTTCTCATGCGTCGAGCCCGCTCCCTGACGGGGCGGACTCGGAGAAGCCTTGCGGCGACTTAGCCCTGGCGCTGCTTGTGGCGCAGGTTGTCGCAGATCACCATGACGCGACCGTGCCGACGGATCACCTTGCACTTGTCGCAGATCTTTTTGACGCTCGGCTTTACCTTCATTGTCCTTTGTGTTCCTCAGACGTCTTACTTGTATCGGTAGACGATCCGCCCACGAGTCAGGTCGTAGGGGCTCAGTTCAACAACAACCCGGTCGTCCGGCAGAATCCGGATGTAGTGCATCCGCATCCGGCCGCTGATGTGGGCCAGGACCTTATGGCCGTTGTCGAGCTGCACCCGGAACATGGCGTTCGGGAGCGACTCGACCACAGTGCCCTCGATCTCGATGGCGCCGTCTTTCTTGGCCAAAATTCCTCACGTTTCACTGATCGATCGTCTGAGGCTCCGGTTCACTAAGCAGCCGCGACCTCACGCTTCGAAGAGAGCGGCGATCGGCAAAGACCGCCGACGCGTGTGGGTCATAGTGAGCCGACTAAGGAGTGTACGACACCTTGGCTCAGAACGCGAAATGCGTGCCAGGTGTCCTGACACAACCATCTGCCAGTCTACCGTACGTTTGCCGTGCCCCGACCCGGCACGCCGGTGACCGGCGTGCCGGGCGGCGGCCGCTCGTACCTGTTCACACCGGTCAGCGGGTGCTGCGGGTCTTGCGCCAGTGGAAGCCGCCGGGCAGGTTGACCGAGACCGTACGCCGTCCGTCGGCCCCGCGGGTCACCCGGAACAGCCGGTTGCCCCAGCTGTGGCCCATCCCGCGCCGGGACAGGTTGAGCCGGAACGGCCCGAACTTCATCGACTTGCGGTAGCTCCATCCCATGTCACTCGCCTCCAGGAACTCGGGAGGCCTTTCCTCTACCCAGTCAAAGATTTGATAACGACTTGGGTTCGCTCAGAGAAAGAGACAGAAGGGATGCCCGTCGGGGTCGAGCATCACGCGTACGTTCTCCTGCGGCTGGTACGCCGCCTCGACCGCCCCGCACGACACCGCCCACTCGACGGCGGCGGGCAGGTCGTCGACCTTGATGTCGAGGTGCTGGGAGGCGTTCTGGGCCCCGGGCTCGCTCGGCCACACCGGGCGGACGTACTCGCGCTCGTACTCGAAGCCGACGGACAGGCCGCTCTCGCCCGCCGGCGGCCGCAACAGCAGCCAGCCCGCCTGCTCGGGCTCGTCGGTCCCCGGGCCCTCCTCCACGGCCACCTGCCAGCCGAGGAGCCGGGCGTAGAAGCGGGCCAGTTCGCGCGGTTGTGACGTGCCGACGGTCACGGAGGTCAGCTGAAGGTGGGGCGGCATGTGGGGCATCCCTTGCGGTGGGCGTCATCAGCCGGATCGTCCTTCCCGCTCCCCCGGCATGCCACACCTGACCGTGCCGCCACGGCACTAGTCGGACTTGGGCCTGGACGAACCGAAGATGGTGCTCATCAGCAGAATCACGCCCCACGGGCCCATGACCCACAGCGGCCACGGATAGACCGGGTCGCCCGAGGTGATGCTCACGATCAGCCAGATGACCCAGTTGATGCCGCTGGCCATGGCCCAGGCTCCCCAGGCCGCCTGCAGGCCGGGATGCACGCGGCCCTTCTTCACGGGCTCCGGCTTCGTCCTGGCGGGGCGATGGCGCAGGTCGACGTCGGGCAGGTCGGAGGTCAGCTTGGCCAGCTCGCCGTACGTCTTGCAGGTGTAGAGGTTCTCGAGGCGCTCGTTGAACTCCTCCATCGTGATGCGGCCCTGGGCCGTGTGCTCACGAAGGATGGCGGCCACCCGGTCGCGGTCGGCGTCGGACGCTCGCATCTCGGGGCTGTTGGCCATCCCACCACTCCCGGTCAGAATCCCAGCTGGGTCAAGCGCTCTTTGCCCCCATCCAGGGCGGTCAGCACCCAAGGACCATTATGTGTCACGGCGACGCTGTGTTCGAAGTGTGCGGACTGCTTACCGTCGACGGTCACCACGGTCCAGTCGTCGGCCAGCACCCGGGTGCGGTCGGTGCCCAGGTTGACCATGGGCTCGATGGCCAGGCACATGCCCTCTTCGAGCGCCGGGCCCCTGCCGGGCTTGCCGTGGTTGGCGATCCACGGGTCCATGTGCATCTCGGTGCCGATGCCGTGGCCGCCGTACTCCTGCGGGACGCCGTAGCGGCCCTGCGACTTGACGTAGCGCTCGACCTCGTGGCCGATGTCCGACAGGTGGCGGCCGATGGTCAGCGCGCCTATGCCGCGCCACATCGCCTCCTCCGTGATGCGCATCAGCTCCGTCAGCTTGGGGTCGACCTCGCCGATCGGCACCGTCACGGCCGAGTCGCCGTGCCAGCCCTCGAGGATCGCGCCGCAGTCGATCGAGATGATGTCGCCCTCGCGCAGTTTGCGGGCGTTCGTCGGTATGCCGTGGACCACTTCATCGTTGACCGACGCGCAGATCGTGGCCGGGAAGCCCTGGTAGCCCTTGAACGACGGGATCGCGCCCTCGTCCCTGATCGCCTTCTCGGCGATCATGTCGAGGTCCAGCGGCGTCATGCCGGGCTCGACGGAGCGTCTGAGCAGGTCGAGCGTGCGCCCCACCACCAGGCCCGCCGCCCGCATCTTCTCGAGCTGCTCCGCCGTCTTGATCTGGATGCCGTGCCGGTTGCGTTTGAACATGTCCTGCCCCCCTGGGTCTCAACGGGCCACCTGGGAGCCCAATTCCCCCACAATAGCTGCGAGGTGGCACGGAATCCCGTGCCACCTCGCCCAAATCGGTGCGTACTGGACTCAGTCCATATATGGCCTGATAGCGTCCATGGCTCGCTGCGTGACCTCTTCGACCGGGCCCGTGGCGTCCACGCCGACCAGGATGTCCTCGTCCGCGTAGTAGGACACCAGAGGCGCGGTCTGCTCCTGATAGACCTCAAGACGGTGCCTGACGGTCTCCTCTTTGTCATCGTCACGCTGGAACAACGCGCCGCCGCACGCGTCGCACTTGTCGTCCTTCTTGTCATCGAACTCGACGTGCCAGATGCGGCCGCACTGGCTGCAGGTGCGCCGGCCGGCCAGCCGCCTGACCACCTCGTCGTCGTCGACGACGAGTTCGAGCACCACGTCGAGCGCCTGGCCCCAGTCTTTGAGCATGTCACGCAGGATCTCGGCCTGGGCGACGTTCCTCGGGAACCCGTCGAGCAGGAAGCCGTCCTGCGCGTCGTCCTCGGACAGGCGGTCACGCACCATGGCGATGGTGACCTCGTCAGGCACCAGGTCCCCGCGGTCCATGTACGTCTTGGCCAGCTTGCCAAGCTCCGTGCCCCCCGAGACGTTGGCACGGAAAATGTCACCTGTCGAGATCTTCGGGATGGACAGGTTGGATGCGATGTACTGGGCCTGTGTCCCCTTACCCGCTCCGGGGGGCCCGACCAGAACGAGACGCACTACCTCAGGAAACCTTCGTAGTTGCGCTGCTGCAGCTGGCTCTCGATCTGCTTCACCGTGTCAAGGCCGACACCTACCATGATCAGAATGCTCGTCCCTCCGAACGGGAAGTTCTGGCTCGCACCGGCCACCGCCAGCGCGACGATCGGGACCATGGAGATGAGACCCAGATAGAGCGCGCCAGGCGCGGTCAGACGGGTGAGCACGAAGTTCAGGTATTCAGCCGTCGGACGGCCGGGGCGGATGCCCGGAATGAAACCACCGTACTTCTTCATGTTGTCGGCGACTTCAGTGGGGTTGAACGTGATGGACACGTAGAAGTACGTGAAGAAGACGATCAAGACGAAGAACGTGCCCATGTAGATCGGCGTGTCGCCCGTCGCGAGGTTCTGCGAGATCCACTGGATCACCACGTTGTCGCTGGTCTGGAACAGCGACGTGATCAGCTGCGGCAGGTAGAGCAGCGAGGACGCGAAAATGACCGGGATGATGCCGGCCTGGTTGACCTTGAGCGGGATGTAGGTGGACGTGCCGCCGTACATCCTGCGCCCGACCATCCGCTTGGCGTACTGGACGGGAATGCGCCGCTGCCCCTGCTCAACGAAGACCACCGCGGCGATCATGAAGACGCCGACCACCATCACGATCGCGAAGGTGAACTTGTTGGCCTGGAAGATGTTGGCGAGCTCGGACGGGAAGACCGCGACGATCTGGGTGAAGATCAGGATGGACATGCCGTTGCCGACGCCGCGGTCGGTGATGAGCTCACCGAGCCACATGATCACCGAGGTGCCGGCCGTCATGATGACGACCATCGTGACGATGCCGAAGATGTTGTCGGGGTCGAGCAGGACGTCCTGCTGGCAGTTCGGGAACAGCTGGCCGGTGCGCGCCAGCGCGATGAAGGCGGTGGACTGGAGGACGGCGAGGCCGATGGTCAGATAACGCGTGTACTGCGTGATCTTGGTCTGGCCCGCCTGGCCTTCCTTCTTCAGCGCCTCGAGGCGGGGGATCACCACGACGAGCAACTGCAGAATGATGCTCGCGGTGATATAAGGCATGATGCCCAGCGCGAACACCGACAACTTCAGGAGCGCGCCGCCGCTGAACAGCTGCACCATCCCGTAGATGTTGCCGGTTTCTCCACTGCGCGCCTGGTCGAAACAGGCGGCGAGGTTCTCGACGTGGACTCCCGGAGTCGGAAGAACCGAGCCGAGACGGAACAGCGCGATGATGCCCAGGGTGAAGAGCAACTTCTTGCGCAGGTCCGGTGTCCGGAACGCCCGGGTAAACGCGGTCAGCACGGTCCCTCCTGCGCGCCTTTACGGCGGTGTGAGTATGCGATGGTGCGGGGATCTGCCATCTGAAAGTCTCAGGTCAAAACGAGCCGGACAGAATCCTGCCGTCTGGCGAACTCTAACGCACTACGGGCGTGGGGGCCCATTGTCAAAGCCCCCACGCCACGTAATAGCTCTTACAGCTCGGTAACGGAACCACCGGCTGCGGCGATCTTCTCCTTCGCGGACGACGAGAAGGCGTGGGCCTGCACGTTGACCGCGACCGAGATCTCACCGGTGCCGAGCACCTTCACGAGCTGGTTCTTACGAACGGCGCCCTTGGCGACCAGCGCCTCGACGGTGACCTCGCCACCCTCGGGGAACAGCTCACCGATCCTGTCCAGGTTGACGACCTGGTAGGTCGTCTTGAACAGGGCGTTGGAGAAGCCCTTGAGCTTCGGCAGACGCCTCTGCAGCGGCACCTGGCCACCCTCGAAGCCGAGGGGGACCGTCGTGCGGGCGTGGCTGCCCTTGGTGCCGCGACCGGCCGTCTTGCCCTTGGACGCCTCACCGCGACCCTTGCGGGTCTTGGCCTTGTTGGCACCAGGGGCAGGACGCAGGTCGTGAATCTTGAGCGGAGCCTTGTCAGTCATGACTAGTCGACCTCTTCCACCTCGACGAGGTGCGTCACCACGGAGACCATCCCGCGAATCTCGGGGCGGTCCTCCTTGACGACGACGTCGCCGATTCGCTTCAGGCCAAGCGAACGCAGCGAGTCACGCTGGTTCTGCTTGCCACCGATCTTCGAGCGAACCTGAGTGATCTTCAGGCGTGCCACGACTAGCTCACCGCCTTGGCGGCCGCGGCCTCGGCAAGACCCTCACGCTGCGCCTTGAGCATGCGGGCCGGGGCCACGTCCTCGATCGGCAGGCCACGGCGGGCGGCGATCTCCTCGGGGCGCGAGAGGCCCTTCAGAGCCGCCACGGTGGCGTGCACGATGTTGATCGGGTTGTCCGAGCCGAGCGACTTGGACAGCACGTCGTGGATGCCGGCGCACTCCAGGACCGCGCGCACCGGGCCGCCGGCGATGACGCCGGTACCGGCCGAGGCCGGACGGAGGAAGACGACGCCCGCCGCCTCCTCGCCCTGCACGGTGTGCGGGATGGTGCCCTGGATCCGAGGCACCTTGAAGAAGTGCTTCTTGGCCTCTTCGACACCCTTGGCGATGGCCGCGGGCACTTCCTTGGCCTTGCCGTAGCCGACGCCGACCATGCCGTTGCCGTCACCGACGACGACGAGGGCGGTGAAGCTGAAGCGACGACCACCCTTCACGACCTTGGCCACTCGGTTGATCTTCACTACGCGCTCGATGTACGAGACGCCCTTGTCGGCGGCGCCACCGCGGCGATCGTCACGACGGTCCCGCCGCTCGCCACCCGTGCCGCCACCGCGACGCGGAGCTGCAGCCATCAGTGGTTCCTCATCTCAGTTGCCATTAGTTGCGTTCCCCGGGCCCTCATCAGAACTCGAGCCCGCTCTCGCGCGCGCTGTCGGCCAGCGCCGCGATCCGACCCGCATACCGGTTGCCACCGCGGTCGAAGACGACCTTGGTGATCCCGGCGTCCTTGGCCCGCTGAGCGAGGAGCTCGCCGACCTTCTTGGCCTTCTCGGTCTTGTCCGCCTCCAGCGAGCGCAGCGAGGCGTCCATGGTGGACGCGCTCACCAGCGTGTGGCCGACGGTGTCGTCCACGATCTGGACGAACATGTGACGGGTCGAGCGGTTGACGACCAGGCGGGGACGCTCGGTCGTGCCGACGACGTACTTGCGGACGCGGCGGTGACGGCGGGCCCGCGAGACCGTGCGGGCAGCCGTGTGCTTGCTGAACGCAGTCTTCGGAGCCATGCCTACTTACCAGCCTTTCCGACCTTGCGGCGGATCTGTTCGCCCTGGTAACGCACGCCCTTGCCCTTGTACGGGTCGGGCTTGCGCAGCTTGCGGATGTTGGCCGCGACCTCGCCCACCCTCTGCTTGTCGATGCCGTCCACGTGGAACAGGGTCGGCTTCTCGACGCGGAAGGTGACGCCCTCGGGGGCGTCCACGATGACCGGGTGGCTGAAGCCCAGCGAGAACTCCAGCTGCGTCGGGCCCTTGGCCTGGACGCGGTAACCGACACCTACGATCTCAAGGCTCTTGGAGTAGCCCTGCGTGACGCCCTGCACCATGTTGGCGATCAGCGTCCTCGACAGGCCGTGCAGCGCACGGACCTTGTTCTCGTCACTGGGCCGGGTGACGGCGATGCTGCCGTCATCGTCACGAGCGACCGAGATGGGCTCGGCCACCGTGTGAGAGAGCGTGCCCTTCGGGCCCTTGACCTGGACATCCCGGCCGTTGATCGTGATGTCTACGCCACTCGGCACAGGGATGGGCAGCCGTCCGATTCGCGACATGCTGTGTTCCTCCCCTCTACCAGACGTAGGCGAGGACTTCCCCGCCCACACCACGCTTGCCGGCCTGCTTGTCGGTCATGAGGCCGGCGGACGTCGAGATGATCGCGACGCCCAGCCCGCCCAGGACCCGAGGCAGGTTGTCCTTCTTCGCATAAACCCGCAGACCGGGCTTGGAAACCCGGCGCAGGCCCGAGAGCGACCGCTCACGGGTAGGCCCGAACTTGAGCTCCACCACGAGGTTCTTGCCAACCTTGGCGTCCTCGACGGCCCAAGCCTGGATGTAACCCTCCTGCTGGAGGATCTCCGCGATGTGCGCCTTGATCTTCGAGTACGGCATCGCCACACTCTCGTGGTAGGCCGAGTTCGCGTTGCGCAGACGTGTCAGCATGTCTGCGATCGGGTCGGTCATCGTCATGGCCAGTGGCCTTCCTCGCCGCGGTTTCCAGTCGGCCAAGCAGCACCCGTGACCGGGGCTCTCTGCCGGTGGACCTTCGGCGCGGTCATGGACGCCCCCGCGAGGGGACATCCTGGTCTTCTTCGGAAATATGAACAGCGGGTGGTCACCCGCGGGCGGCACGAAGGCCGCCCACAGGTTATCCGACGAGAGAACCTCTCGCCGGGACTACCAGCTCGACTTGGTGATGCCGGGCAGCTCGCCCCGGTGCGCCATCTCGCGGAAGCACACGCGGCACAGCCCGAACTTGCGGTAGACGGCGCGCGGCCGGCCACAGCGCGAGCAACGAGTGTACGCCCGGACCTGGAACTTCGGCTTGCGCCCTGCCTTGGCGATCAGCGACTTCTTCGCCATGATCAGGCCTCCTTGAAGGGGAACCCGAGGAGCTTCAGCAGCGCCCGGCCCTGGTCGTCGTTCTTCGCGGTGGTCACGATCGTGATGTCCATGCCCCGCGGCCGGTCGACCTTGTCCTGGTCGACCTCGTGGAACATGACCTGCTCGGTCAGACCGAAGGTGTAGTTGCCGTTGCCGTCGAACTGCTTCGGCGACAGGCCGCGGAAGTCCCTGATGCGCGGGAGCGCCAGGGACAGCAGCCGGTCGAGGAACTCCCACATGCGGTCGCCGCGCAGCGTGACGTGCGCGCCGATCGGCATGCCCTCACGCAGCTTGAACTGCGCGATCGACCTGCGGGCCCGTACGACGGCCGGCTTCTGGCCGGTGATCACGGTGAGGTCGCGCACGGCGCCCTCGATGAGCTTGGAGTCGCGAGCCGCCTCGCCGACACCCATGTTGACCTTGATCTTGGTCAGGCCCGGGATCTGCATGACGTTCTCGATGCCGAACTGCTCGCGAAGCTGGGCCGCGATCTCCTCGCGGTACTTCGTCTTGAGCCGCGGCGTCGGGCGCTCTGTCTCGGTGGTCGTGGCGGTCATCAGCTGTCCTCACCCGTCTCGTCGGCCTTGGCCTCGGACTTCTCCTCAGCGGGCTTCTTGTCGGCGGGCTTGTCGTCCTTGAGCTTCTTCACGTTGCTCACGTGGATGGGAGCCTCCATGGTCTGCACACCGCCGGTCTTGGCGCCGCGCGGGCCCTGGTGGGTCTCCTTGGCGTGCTTCTTGATCATGTTGACGCCCTCGACCACCACGCGGTCCTCCCGCGGGTAGGTGGCGATGACATGACCCTTGGCGCCCTTGTCCTTACCGGCGATGACCTTGACCAGGTCACCCTTCTTCACATGCAGCTTCGGCATTACAACACCTCCGGGGCGAGCGAGATGATGCGCATGAACTTCTTGTCGCGCAGCTCCCGGCCGACCGGGCCGAAGATACGGGTGCCACGAGGGTCGCCGCTGTCCCTGATGATGACGGCGGCGTTCTCGTCGAACCGGATGTAGGAGCCGTCGGGCCGGCGACGCTCCTTGGCCGTGCGGACGATGACGGCCCTGACCACGTCGCCCTTCTTGACGCCCGTGCTGCCGGGCAACGCGTCCTTGACAGTGGCGACGATGATGTCGCCGATACCGGCGTAGCGTCGGCCTGAGCCACCGAGAACGCGGATGCAGAGGATCTCCTTGGCACCCGTGTTGTCGGCGACCTTGAGCCGCGACTCCTGCTGGATCACTTTCACTCCTGTTAGTCGCGCCGGTTCTCACACGGGCGCTGCGCCGAAACGCGCTTCCGCGTGAGCCTGGCGGAACCTGCTGTTGTCTTGTTCCCCCGGCCACAGCCCTCCGTGGAGGGCCGCACCGCAGGCGACGCGAGGCCTTGGCGGCCCCGCGTCCTTGGACGCCGCATGGGGGCTCTGAGAGCCCCCACGAGGCGCGGTATATCCGAGAAGGAGTGTTACTTGGCCTTCTCGAGGATCTCCACGACCCTCCACCGCTTGGTGGCGGAGAGGGGGCGGGTCTCCATGAGCAGCACGCGGTCGCCGACGCCACAGGCGTTGGCCTCGTCGTGTGCCTTGTACTTCGTCGTACGGCGGATGACCTTGCCGTACAGGCGGTGCTTGACGCGGTCCTCGACGGCGACGACGACGGTCTTGTCCATCTTGTCGCTGACGACGAGGCCCTCACGGACCTTGCGGAAGTTCCGCGCGTCCGTCGCCTCGGTCGCCGTCTCGGTGGTCTCAGTGGTCTCGGTCTCAGCCATCGCTCGTCTCCTTCTCGACCGTGACGATGCCGAGCTCACGCTCACGCATCACGGTGTAGATACGGGCGATCTCGCGGCGGACGGCCCGCAGCCGCCCGTGGCTCTCCAACTGACCGGTAGCCGACTGGAACCGAAGGTTGAACAGCTCTTCCTTCGCCTCCTTCAACTTCTGGACAAGGGTCTCCTCGTCCTCGAGCCGCAGCTCCCCGGCGGTCAGGCCCTTAGCCATCACGCCTCACCCACTTCACGCTTAACGATCTTGCATGTTGAGTAAGCGCGGCATCGGCAGCTTGTGGTTCGCGAAGCGAACATCAGGCCTCACCCACTTCACGCTTAACGATCTTGCACTTCATCGGCAGCTTGTGGATCGCACGCTGAAGCGCCTCGCGAGCGACCGACTCCGCCACGCCCGACAGCTCGAACATCACGCGTCCGGGCTTGACGTTGGCCACCCACCACTCCGGCGAACCCTTACCGGAACCCATGCGGGTCTCGGCCGGCTTCTTCGTGAGCGGACGGTCGGGGTAGATGTTGATCCACACCTTGCCGCCACGGCGGATGTGACGGGTCATGGCGATACGGGCGGACTCGATCTGACGGTTGGTCACGTAGGAGTGCTCAACCGCCTGGATGCCGAACTCGCCGAACACGACCCTGGTGCCGCCCTTGGCGGCTCCGCTACGGTCGGGCCGGTGCTGCTTGCGGTGCTTGACCCTGCGCGGGATCAGCATGGTCAGCTCCCTTCAGCACCCGGCTGCGCAGCCGGGCCGGTCTCGGGAGTCCCCTGGGCGGGTGCCGCCTGGGACTCGGTGCGGGGGGCGCGGTCACGGTCGCCGCGACCACCGCCACGACGCGGACGGTCACCGCCGCCACGACGCGGACGGTCACCGCCACCACGGCGGTCGTCACGGTCACGACGCTGGCCGGCACGAGCGCCGGCGGCGGCCGCCTCGCGCTCGGCGCGGCTCGTCGGAGCCTCGCCCTTGTAGATCCAGACCTTCACGCCGATGCGGCCGAAGGTCGTACGGGCCTCGTAGAAGCCGTAGTCGATGTCGGCGCGCAGCGTGTGCAGCGGCACCCGGCCCTCGCGGTAGAACTCCGACCGCGACATCTCGGCGCCGCCCAGACGACCGGAGCACTGGACACGGATGCCCTTGGCGCCGGACTTCATGGCCGACTGCATCGCCTTGCGCATGGCACGGCGGAACGAGACGCGGCTCGACAGCTGCTCGGCCACGCCCTGCGCGACGAGCTGGGCGTCGATCTCGGGGTTCTTCACCTCGAGGATGTTGAGCTGGACCTGCTTCTTGGTCAGCTTCTCCAGGTCGCCGCGGATGCGGTCGGCCTCGGCTCCGCGCCGGCCGATCACGATCCCGGGCCGCGCGGTGTGGATGTCCACCTGCACGCGGTCGGTGGTGCGCTCGATCTCCACCTTGGAGATGCCGGCCCGCTCCATGCCCTTCTGCAGCATGCGGCGGATCGCGACGTCCTCGGCGACGTACGACTTGTACAGCTTGTCGGCGTACCACCGGCTCTTGAAGTCGGTCGTGATGCCGAGGCGGAACCCGTGCGGGTTAACCTTCTGGCCCACTATCGGGTCCTTCCCTTCGGCTCGCGGGACTCCACGATCACGGTGATGTGGCTCGTCCGCTTGTTGATCCGATAGGCACGACCCTGGGCACGCGGACGGAACCGCTTCAGCGTCGGGCCCTCGTCGACCCACGCGCGGCTCACGACGAGCGTGCTGGGGTCGAGATCGAAGTTGTGCTCAGCGTTGGCCATGGCGCTGCTGAGCACCTTGTAGATCGGCTCGCTCGCCGACTGGGGAGCGAACTGCAGCACGGCCTGCGCCTCCGAAGCGGGCAGCCCGCGAATAAGGTCCACCACGCGGCGGGCCTTGAGGGGCGTGACACGGACGAACCGCGCCTGAGCCCTGGCTTCCATCGCTTTCTCCTACTTCCGGGACGCTTACCGCCGGCTGCGGCGGTCTTCCTTGACGTGGCTGCGGAACGTACGCGTGGGGGCGAACTCTCCGAGCTTGTGGCCGATCATCGACTCGGTGATGAACACCGGGACGTGCTTGCGGCCGTCATGCACGGCGATCGTGTGCCCGAGCATGTCAGGAACGATCATGGAGCGCCGCGACCACGTCTTGATGACGTTCTTGCTGCCCTTCTCGTTCTGGGCGTCCACCTTCTTCTGAAGGTGGTCGTCCACGAAGGGACCCTTCTTAAGGCTACGTGGCATTTCGGCTGCTCCTACCGCTTCTTCCTCTTGCTCCGACGCCGGATGATCAGCCGGTCGCTGGACTTGTTGGCCTGGCGGGTGCGGCCTTCGGGCTTGCCCTTCGGGTTCACCGGGTGGCGACCACCGGAGGTCTTGCCCTCACCACCACCGTGCGGGTGGTCGACCGGGTTCATGGCGACACCGCGGACGGTCGGGCGCTTGCCCTTCCACCTCATGCGGCCGGCCTTGCCCCAGTTGATGTTGGCCTGCTCAGCGTTGCCCACCTGGCCCACCGAGGCCCGGCAGCGCACGTCGACCATGCGCATCTCACCGGACGGCATACGCAGCGTGGCGTACTGGCCCTCCTTGGCGAGCAGCTGGATCTGCGCACCCGCGGAACGGCCCAGCTTGGCGCCACCGCCCGGACGGAGCTCCACCGCGTGGATGAAGGTACCGGTCGGGATGTTGCGCAGCGGCAGGCAGTTGCCCGGCTTGATGTCGGCAGAGGGGCCGTTCTCGATACGGTCACCCTGCTTGAGGCCGGTCGGCGCGATGATGTAGCGCTTCTCGCCGTCGGCGTAGTGGAGCAGAGCGATATTGGCGGTGCGGTTGGGGTCGTACTCGATGTGAGCGACCTTGGCCGGGATGCCGTCCTTGTCATGCCTACGGAAGTCGATGATCCGGTAGGCGCGCTTGTGACCGCCGCCCTGGTGGCGAGCGGTGACTCGGCCGTGTACGTTCCGGCCGCCCTTGTTGTGAAGGGGTGCAAGCAACGACTTCTCGGGCGTGCTGCGGGTGATCTCGGAGAAGTCCGAGACACTCGATCCGCGGCGACCCGGAGTCGTCGGCTTGTACTTACGGATGCCCATCTTTTTCGTTCATCCTTCGTCGGTTACATGGGTGAGCCCGCCGCACCGAGGTGCGGCGGTCTCAGCCCCGCGCATGGCACTGCGGCCCGCGCTCATTTCTATGGCTGCTAGCCGATCTGACCGAAGATGTCGATCCGATCGCCTTCGACCAGGCTCACGATCGCGCGCTTGGTGTCCGGACGCTTGCCGTAACCGGTGCGGGTGCGCTTGCGCTTGCCCTGCCGGTTGATGGTGTTCACGCTGGTGACCTTGACCCCGAAGATCTGCTCGACAGCGATCTTGACCTGGGTCTTGTTCGCGGTCTTCTTCACCAGGAACGTGTACTTGTTGTTCTCGTCGATCAGGCCGTAGCTCTTCTCAGAGACCACTGGCTTGATGATGATGTCGCGCGGGTCGGCGATCTTCTCCATCAGGCGTCTTCCTTCCCGCCACTCAGCCGCGCCACGACCTGGTCGTACGCCTCCTGGGTGAAGACCACGTCGTCGTGCACGAGCACGTCGTAGGTGTTGAGCTGCCCGGCGTCCAGCAGGTGGACCTCGGGAGCGTTGCGCAGGCTCAGCCAGGTCAGCTCGTCGGCCTCGTCGACCACGACGAGGATGCGAGGCGACTGGGTGATCTTGCGCAGTGCCTCCAGGGCGGCCTTGGTCTTGGGCGTCTCACCCGAGACCAGCGAGCTGACCACGTGCACGCGGCCGCCGCCGGCCCTGTCGGACAGGGCGCCACGCAGCGCGGCGGCCTTCATCTTCTTGGGCGTGCGCTGCGAGTAGTCGCGCGGCACCGGCCCGTGGACGATGCCGCCGCCGGTGAACTGCGGTGCGCGGGTCGAACCCTGACGGGCCCGGCCGGTGCCCTTCTGACGGTAGGGCTTCTTGCCGCCGCCGGAGACCTCACCACGGGTCTTGACCTTGTGGGTGCCCTGCCGGCGAGCGGCGAGCTGGGCCACGACCACCTGGTGGATCAGCGGAACGTTGACCTTGGCGCCGAAGATGTCTTCGGGCAGGTCGACCGTGCCGGTCTTGGCACCGCTGGCGTCGAGGACGTCAATGCTTGTCACTTCGCAGCCCCCTTCTTGGCAGCGGTGCGGACGAGGACGAGGCTTCCGTTGGCGCCGGGGATCGCACCCTTGATCAGGATGAGGCCCTTCTCGGCGTCCACGGAGTGAACCTTCAGGCTCTGCACAGTGGTGCGGACGTTACCCATCCGGCCAGCCATGCGCAGGCCCTTGAAAACGCGGCCCGGGGTGGCGCAGCCACCGATGGAACCCGGCGACCGGTGCTTGCGCTGCGTACCGTGCGACGCGCCCAGACCACCGAAGCCGTGCCGCTTCATGACACCGGCGAAGCCCTTGCCCTTGCTCTTGCCCGTCACGTCGACGAACTGGCCGGCCTCGAAGGTGTCGGCCAGCAGCTCCTGGCCCAGGGTGTAGTCGTTCGCGTCGTCGGTGCGGATCTCCGCGAAGTAACGGCGCGGGGTGATGTCGTGCTTACGCAGGTAGTCGCCGAGCGGCTTGTTGACCTTCCGTGGGTCGACCTGCCCGAAACCGAGCTGGATGGCGGAGTAGCCGTCCTTGTCGGGAGTACGGACGCGGGTCACCACGCACGGACCGGCCTCGACCACGGTCACCGGTACCATCCGGTTGTCCGCGTCGAAGACCTGGGTCATGCCGAGCTTCTTGCCCAGGACGCCCTTGATCGTCTTAGCCATGTCAGTGCGTTCCCTCAGAGCTTGATCGAAATGTCGACACCCGCGGGGAGGTCGAGTCGCATGAGCGAGTCGACCGTCTTGGGGGTCGGGTCGATGATGTCAATCAGCCGCTTGTGCGTGCGCATCTCGAAGTGCTCGCGGCTGTCCTTGTACTTGTGCGGCGAGCGGATGACGCAGTACACGTTCTTCTCGGTCGGCAGCGGCACCGGGCCCGCGACCTTCGCGCCAGTCCGCGTCACCGTCTCGACGATCTTCTTGGCCGAGCTGTCGATGACCTCGTGGTCATAGGCCTTAAGCCGGATGCGGATCTTCTGTCCCGCCATAATGGCCTCGGTGTCCTTCGCTGTCGTCTGGAAAAGTATCGTGCGGCCTTGTGCCGCTTCCTTCACTGCAGGTCAGGACCTGCGTGACCCCACGAGGCAGACGAGTCGGCCTGCCTTTTTCTTCCGTGATCCGGCAGTGACTTCGGTCATTGGGCCGAAGCTACTGCTGGATCACGGCGCTTTTACGCGGAGTCTGCGACGTGGCGCGGCGGTCGGTCCCGGGTCCGGGGCCGACCGCCGCCCCAGCGGTCAAGCTACTTGATGACCTTGATGACCCGACCGGCGCCGACGGTGCGGCCACCCTCACGGATCGCGAACTTGAGGCCTTCCTCCATGGCGATGGGCTGGATCAGCTCAACGCGCATCTCGGTGTTGTCGCCCGGCATGACCATCTCGGTGCCCTCGGGGAGGTGCACGACGCCGGTCACGTCAGTCGTACGGAAGTAGAACTGCGGGCGGTAGTTGTTGAAGAACGGCGTGTGGCGGCCGCCCTCGTCCTTGGACAGGATGTAGACCTGGCCGGTGAACTCGGTGTGCGGGGTGGTCGTGCCCGGCTTGATGATGCACTGGCCGCGCTCGACCTCGTCGCGCTTGATGCCGCGGAGCAGCAGCGCGGCGTTGTCGCCTGCGTGACCCTCGTCGAGCATCTTGTTGAACATCTCGATGCTGGTGACGGTGGTCGTGGTCTTCTCCTGCTTGATGCCGACGATGTCGACCTGCTCGTTGACCTTGACGACACCGCGCTCGATACGGCCGGTGACGACCGTGCCGCGACCGGTGATCGAGAAGACGTCCTCGACCGGCATGAGGAACGGCTTGTCCGTCTCACGCGGCGGCTCGGGGACGTTGTCGTCGACGGCGGTCATCAGCTCGACGATGCTGTCGGCCCACTTCTCGTCGCCCTCGAGAGCCTTGAGCGCGGAGACGCGGACCACGGGCAGGTCGTCGCCAGGGAACTCCTGAGCGGAGAGAAGCTCACGGACCTCGAGCTCGACGAGCTCAAGGATCTCCTCGTCGTCGACCATGTCGGACTTGTTGAGCGCCACGACGATGTAGGGGACGCCGACCTGGCGGGCCAGGAGGACGTGCTCCTTCGTCTGCGGCATCGGGCCGTCGGTGGCGGCGACCACGAGGATGGCGCCGTCCATCTGGGCGGCACCGGTGATCATGTTCTTGACGTAGTCGGCGTGACCCGGGCAGTCGACGTGCGCGTAGTGACGCTTCTCCGTCTGGTACTCGACGTGCGCGATCGAGATCGTGATGCCGCGAGCCTTCTCCTCCGGCGCCTTGTCGATCTTGTCGAACGGCGTCGCGGCGTTCAGCTCGGGGAAACGGTCGTGGAGCACCTTGGTGATCGCCGCGGTCAGTGTGGTCTTACCGTGGTCGATATGCCCAATGGTGCCGATGTTCATGTGCGGCTTGTTCCGCTCGAACTTGGCCTTGCCCACTGGTTCTCTCCTTGAGAATCTGACTGACTTTCGTCTGCACACTTGGGCCCGGGATCTCCCGAACCCCTTGGCGGCGGGGTGGCTCTCACCACCCTGCCAGGGACCTGGACGCAGGTCCTGGATCAGCCCCCGGAGGGACCGGCCCAGGATCTGTTCGCCCCGGGCCCCTCGGCGGCGGGGCGACGATCTCCGCCGCCTCGGCCACCTCGGGACCTGGGGTTATTCGCCCCGGGCCTTCGCGACGATCTCCTTGGCGATGCCCGGGGGCACCTCCGCGTAGGAGTCGAACTGCATGCTGTAGCTCGCGCGCCCCTGCGTCTTGCTACGCAGGTCACCCACGTAGCCGAACATCTCAGACAGCGGCACGAGCGCCTCGACGACTCGGGCACCGGCCCGCTCGTCCATCGCCTGGATCTGCCCGCGGCGACCGTTGAGGTCTCCGATGACATCACCCATGTACTCCTCGGGCGTGGTGACCTCGACGGCCATCATCGGCTCGAGAAGCACGGCGTCCGCCTTGCGCGCGGCCTCCTTGAAGGCCATCGAGCCGGCGATCTTGAAGGCCATTTCCGAGGAGTCGACGTCGTGGGCGGCGCCGTCGGTCAGCGTAACCTTCACGCCGACCATCGGGTAACCGGCCAGCACGCCGAACTCGGCGGCCTCCTGGGCGCCGGCGTCGACCGACGGGATGTATTCCCTCGGGACGCGGCCACCGGTGACCTTGTTCTCGAACTCGTAGCCGTCGTTGCCTTCGCCCAGCGGCTCGACGTTGATGATCACCCGCGCGAACTGACCGGAACCACCGGTCTGCTTCTTGTGGGTGTAGTCGACCTTCTCGATCTTGCGGCGGATGGTCTCGCGGTAGGCCACCTGCGGGCGGCCCACGTTGGCCTCGACCTTGAACTCGCGCCGCATGCGGTCGACGAAGACCTCCAGGTGCAGCTCGCCCATGCCCCAGATGACCGTCTGACCGGTCTCCTCGTCACGGCGGACCTGGAAGGACGGGTCCTCCTCGGCCAGCCGCTGGATGGCGGTGGACAGCTTCTCCTGGTCGCCCTTGGTCTTGGGCTCGATGGCGACGTTGATGACCGGAGCCGGGAACGTCATCGACTCGAGCACGACCTGGTTCGCCGGGTCGGACAGGGTGTCGCCGGTCGTGGTGTCCTTCAGACCCATGACCGCGACGATCTGGCCGGCGATCGCCGACGGGCGCTCCTCGCGCTTGTTGGCGTGCATCTGGTAGATCTTGCCGATCCGCTCCTTCTTGCCCTTCACAGAGTTGACGACCTGTGAACCGGCCTCGAGCGTGCCCGAGTAGATGCGGAGGTAGGTGATCTTGCCCAGGTGCGGGTCGCTGGCGATCTTGAAGGCCAGCGCCGAGAAGGGCTCGGACGGGTCGGCGTGACGCTCGACGACCTTGTCCTCGTTGCCGACCGCGTGGCCTTTGAAGGCCGGGATGTCGGTCGGCGCCGGCAGGTAGGACACGATCGCGTCGAGCAAGGGCTGCACGCCCTTGTTCTTGAACGCGGTGCCACACAGGACCGGGTTGATGGCGCTCGACAGCGTCGCGCGGCGCAGGGCCGCGACCAGCTGCTCCTCGGTGGGCTCGGTGCCCTCGAGGAAGAGCTCCATCAGCTCGTCGTCGTTCTCGGCGACGGTCTCGATGAGCTTGTCACGCCACTCGCGAGCGGCCTCGGCGTGGTCGGCCGGGATGTCGACGGTTTCGTACATCTCGCCCTTGGCGGCCTCGGCGCTCCAGACCAGCCCCTTCATCATGACGAGGTCGATGACACCCCTGAAGTCGGCCTCGACGCCCCAGGGGAGCTGAACGACGGCCGGGGTGGCGCCCAGACGGCTGACCATCATCTCGACGCAGCGGTGGAACTCCGCGCCGACACGGTCCATCTTGTTCACGAAACAGATGCGCGGGACGTTGTAGCGGTCCGCCTGTCGCCACACCGTCTCCGACTGCGGCTCGACACCGGCGACACCGTCGAACACGGCGACGGCGCCGTCGAGGACACGCAGCGAACGCTCCACCTCGATGGTGAAGTCGACGTGCCCAGGGGTGTCAATGATGTTGATGGTGTGACTGAGCCACTCACAGGTCGTCGCGGCGGACGTGATCGTGATGCCGCGCTCCTGCTCCTGCTCCATCCAGTCCATCGTGGCTGCGCCCTCGTGGACTTCACCGAGCTTGTAGTTGATGCCGGTGTAGAACAGGATGCGCTCAGTCGTGGTGGTCTTGCCCGCGTCGATATGGGCCATGATCCCGATGTTTCGGACCTTGGCCAGGTCAAGAGCGGTCGTGGTGGCCACTTCTCTCGCGTCCTCTCCTGCGGGGGGACGGGCCCCCCGCACGCCCCCTACAACTGCAAGGGCCTACGGTCGTTTTCCCGCGGGGAAGAGAGCTTCCCCGCCCCTCAGTTGCAAGGGCCTACGGTTGTCCTTCGGCGAGTCGCCACCGTGGTGACGGCTCCAGGCCGGCAACCAGCGCGCCGCGCTGTCTACCAGCGGTAGTGAGCGAAGGCCTTGTTGGACTCGGCCATCTTGTGCGTGTCCTCGCGCTTCTTGACGCTCGCCCCGAGGCCGTTGCTGGCGTCGAGGAGCTCGTTCATGAGGCGCTCGGTCATGGTCTTCTCGCGGCGGGCGCGTGAGTACTGCACCAGCCAGCGCAGGGCCAGGGTGGTGCTGCGCGCCGCGCGCACCTCGACCGGCACCTGGTAGGTCGCGCCACCGACGCGACGGCTGCGAACCTCGAGGGTGGGCTTGACGTTGTCGAGCGCGCGCTTCAGGGTGACGACCGGGTCGTTGCCCGTCTTCTCCCTGCAGCCCTCGAGGGCGCCGTAGACGATGGACTGCGCGATGGAGCGCTTGCCGTCGAGGAGCACCTTGTTGATCAGGGCGGTCACCAGCGGCGAGCTGTAAACCGGGTCAGCCATGAGCTGACGACGGCCAGGAGAACCCTTACGAGGCATTAGCTCTTCTCCTTCTTCGCGCCGTAGCGGCTACGGGCCTGCTTGCGGTTGCGGACACCCTGGGTGTCCAGCGAACCGCGGATGATCTTGTAGCGAACACCAGGCAGGTCCTTCACACGACCGCCACGCACGAGCACGATGGAGTGCTCCTGCAGGTTGTGACCCACACCGGGGATGTAGGCCGTGACCTCGATGCCGTTCGTGAGCCGAACGCGGGCCACCTTGCGCAGTGCCGAGTTGGGCTTCTTCGGGGTCGTGGTGTAGACGCGCTGGCACACGCCGCGCCGCTGAGGGCTCCCCTTGAGGGCAGGAGTCTTGGTCTTGGAGACCTTGTCCTGCCGGCCCTTGCGGACCAACTGCTGAATAGTGGGCACTGCCACTCCGTTTCGTGCCTTGGCCGGTGTTACGTCAGTTGTGGTGCATGTGCAGGTACTGCCGGTGTCATGACCTGCTGTCTTACGCTGTCCCGGTGCCCCCGCGCTCGGGCGTGTCGCGCTATTCGCACAGACACGTCCGCGGGGATTGCGAGCCAGGAAGCCGTCCCGCGCCCGCAATTGAGCGCACGGTCGAGAGCCCGCATAGAGACGGGCACGATGTTCAAGACTACCCAGACCCACGCGACACGTCAAAACGGCGCGACAAGACGCACAGGCCTTGCCACTCCGGATCGCCGGGGCCTATTTCATCCAGCCCATCTACAGCTCCTGCACCATGATATAGGCCCTCAGACCCTCTCGTCCCCCGGACGGCCGTGTTCCTTCCGTCAGTGCGGGCTCTCTCACAGGTCAGAACCTCCATCTTGTACGGCTCCGCCCACGTCACCCCAACCGCCGTACAGCGCTGAGGACCTCCAGGGAGACGCCTCTGACCCCGCACATGCTCTCTCGCAGGTCACAACCTCCATCTTGTACGGCTCCGCCCACGTCACCCCAACCGCCGTACAGCGCTGAGGACCTCCAGGGAAACGCCTCTGACCCCGCACATGCTCTCTCACAGGTCACAACCTCCATCTTGTACGGCTCCGCCCACGTCACCCCAACCGCCGTACAGCGCTGAGGACCTCCAGGGAGACGCCTCTGACCCCGCACATGGCACAGCACCGCAACGGCGCCCTGTGCACCCTCTCCGTGGCCGGACGGGCACCGTCATCCCGCACGCGTTCCCCCACCCATCACCGCGCCCCGACGGCCAACCACACACCCAAGCCGCGCCCGGTCCTGGAGACCGAGACCCCAAGGTCGCCGAGCGCCGGTGAACGCGCCGGAACGCCCGGCGCGCACGCGAACGAGGCGGACACCCCGCACCGCCGCCGCAAGTCGACCGGGGGACGGGGTGGTGTTCGGGGTGGGAATGCGAAGCGCCCGGGTCTCCTCAACGGGAGACCCGGGCGCGTTCACGTGCCGATGGTCAGGAGATCACCGGTTGTACTGGCCGAAGTCGTACTCCTCCAGCGGGACGGCCTCGCCGCTGCCGGTGCCGAACGTGTAGTCGGCCGCCGAACCGTCGTAGCCGCCGACGGTGTACATGGCCGCCTTGGCCTCTTCGGTCGGCTCGACCCGGATGTTGCGGTATTGCGGCATGCCCGTTCCGGCCGGGATGAGCTTACCGATGATGACGTTCTCCTTCAGGCCCAGGAGCGAGTCGGACTTGGCGTGGATCGCCGCGTCCGTCAGGACCCTGGTGGTCTCCTGGAAGGAGGCCGCCGACAGCCACGACTCGGTGGCGAGCGACGCCTTCGTGATGCCCATGAGCACCGGACGGCCGGCGGCCGGGGAGCCGCTCTCCGCCACCGTCTCGCGGTTCATCTGCTCGAAGCGCGGACGCTCGACAAGCTCGCCGGGCAGCAGGTCGGTGTCGCCGGACTCCAGCACGTTCACGCGCTTGAGCATCTGCCGCACGATGATCTCGATGTGCTTGTCGTGGATGGACACACCCTGCGAGCGGTAGACCTGCTGGACCTCCGCCACCAGGTGCAGCTGCACGGCCCGCGGGCCGAGGATGCGCAGCACCTCGTTGGGGTTGACCGCACCGGCGACCAACTGCTGGCCGACCGTGATGCGCTGGCCGTCCTGCACGAGCAGGCGCGACCGCATCGACACCGGGTAGGCGATCTCCTCCGAGCCGTCGTCGGGGGTGATCACGACCTTCCTGGTCTTGTCGGTCTCGTCGATGCGAGCCCGGCCCTCGGCCTCGGAGATCGGGGCGACACCCTTGGGGATGCGCGCCTCGAACAGCTCCGTGACACGGGGCAGACCGTGGGTGATGTCGGCGCCGGCCACACCACCGGTGTGGAACGTCCGCATCGTCAGCTGCGTGCCGGGCTCACCGATCGACTGGGCGGCGATGATGCCGACCGCCTCGCCGACGTCCACGAGCTTGCCGGTGGCCAGCGAACGGCCGTAGCACGTCGCGCAGACACCGATCTTGGCCTCGCAGACGAGTGCGCTGCGGGTGCGGACCGTCTCGACGCCCGCCTCGACCAGGGCCGTGACGTGGTTGTCGTTGATGTCGACACCCGCGGGCACGATGACCTTGCCGTCGACCTCGACGTCCTCGGCCAGGATGCGGCCGTGCACGTTGGACTCGGCGTTCTCGGCCTTGACGAGGTTGCCGGCCGCGTCGCGCTCGCCGACGTGCAGCGGGACGGCGCGGTCGGTGCCGCAGTCGATCTCGCGCACGATGACGTCCTGCGCGACGTCCACCAGACGACGGGTCAGGTAGCCCGAGTCGGCGGTACGCAGGGCGGTGTCGGCGAGACCCTTCCGCTGGCCGTGGGTGGAGATGAAGTATTCCAGCACCGACAGGCCCTCGCGGAACGAGGCCTTGATCGGCCGCGGGATCGTCTCACCCTTGGTGTTGGACACCAGGCCGCGGATGCCGGCGATCTGCCGGACCTGCATCTTGTTACCGCGGGCGCCGGAGTTGACCATCATCCAGACCGGGTTGGTCGCCGGGAAGGCGCTGACCATGTCGGTCTCGACGTCGGCCGTCGCGTGCGTCCAGATCTCGATGAGCTCCTGACGGCGCTCCTCGTCGGTGATCAGACCGCGTTCGTACTCGCGCTGAACCTTGTCGGCCCGGCGCTCGTAGCTCTCCATGATGTCGGTCTTGTTGGGCGGTGCGACGACGTCCTCGATCGAGATCGTGACGCCGGAGCGGGTCGCCCAGCGGAAGCCGGCGTCCTTGAGCGCGTCGAGCGCGTTGGCCACCTCGATCTTGGGGTAGGTCTCCGCCAGCTCGTTCACGATCGTGGACAGCTGCTTCTTGCCGACCTGGAAGTCGACGAACGGGTAGCTGTCGGGCAGCGTCTGGTTGAACAGGCACCGCCCGAACGTCGTCTCCAGCCGGATCGGGTCGCCCTGCTCCCAGCCCTCCGGCGCGACCCAGTCACGCGGCGGCAGGAAGTCCTTCAGCCGGATCTGGATCTTCGCCTGGATCTCCAGCTCGCGGCGGTCGAAGGCCATCTGCGCCTCGGCGATCGAGCCGAACACGCGGCCCTCGCCCAGCGCGCCGTCCTTCTGAGTGGTCAGCCAGTAGAGGCCGATGACCATGTCCTGGGTGGGCATCGTCACGGGCTTGCCGTCGGCCGGCTTGAGGATGTTGTTGGTCGAGAGCATCAGGATGCGTGCCTCGGCCTGGGCCTCAGCCGACAGCGGCAGGTGCACGGCCATCTGGTCGCCGTCGAAGTCCGCGTTGAACGCGGTGCAGACGAGCGGGTGGATCTGGATGGCCTTGCCCTCGACCAGCTGCGGCTCGAACGCCTGGATGCCCAGGCGGTGGAGCGTCGGAGCACGGTTGAGCAGCACCGGGTGCTCCGTGATGACCTCTTCGAGGACGTCCCACACCACGGGGCGTGCGCGCTCGACCATCCGCTTGGCCGACTTGATGTTCTGGGCGTGGTTGAGGTCGACCAGCCGCTTCATCACGAACGGCTTGAACAGCTCCAGCGCCATCTGCTTGGGCAGGCCGCACTGGTGCAGCTTGAGCTGCGGGCCGACGACGATGACCGAACGGCCGGAGTAGTCGACACGCTTGCCCAGCAGGTTCTGGCGGAACCGGCCCTGCTTACCCTTGAGCATGTCGCTCAGGGACTTCAGCGGACGGTTGCCGGGCCCGGTGACCGGGCGACCGCGACGGCCGTTGTCGAACAGCGCGTCGACGGCCTCCTGCAGCATCCGCTTCTCGTTGTTCACGATGATCTCGGGCGCGCCGAGGTCGAGCAGACGCTTGAGCCGGTTGTTGCGGTTGATGACCCGGCGGTAGAGGTCGTTGAGGTCGGAGGTCGCGAACCGGCCACCGTCGAGCTGCACCATCGGGCGCAGGTCCGGCGGGATGACCGGGATGCAGTCGAGCACCATGCCGCGCGGCGAGTTGGTCGTGTTGAGGAACGCCGACACGACCTTGAGCCGCTTGAGCGCGCGGGCCTTCTTCTGGCCCTTGCCGCTGCGGATGGTCTCGCGCAGGTTCTCGGCCTCGGCGTCGAGGTCGAAGCTGACCAGGCGCTCCTGGATCGCCTGCGCGCCCATGCCGCCCTTGAAGTAGCGGCCGAAACGGTCGCGCATCTCGCGGTAGAGCAGCTCGTCGCCCTCGAGGTCCTGGACCTTGAGGTTCTTGAAGCGGCTCCAGACCTCGTCGAGCCGGTCGATCTCGCGCTGGGCGCGGTCACGCAGCTGACGCATCTCGCGCTCGGCGCCCTCACGGACCTTGCGGCGCTGGTCGCCCTTGGCGCCGGCGGCCTCAAGCTCGGCCAGGTCGCTCTCGAGCTTCTTCTGCCTGGTCTCGACGTCGGCGTCACGGCGCTGCTCGATGTGCTGCCGCTCGACGGAGATCTTCGCCTCCAGCGAGGGCAGGTCACGCTCACGCATCTCGGTGTCGACATGCGTGATCATGTAGGCCGCGAAGTAGATGACCTTCTCCAGGTCCTTCGGGGCCAGGTCGAGCAGGTAGCCGAGGCGCGAGGGAACACCCTTGAAGTACCAGATGTGCGTGACGGGCGCGGCCAGCTCGATGTGGCCCATCCGCTCACGACGCACCTTGGCGCGCGTCACCTCGACGCCGCAGCGCTCACAGATGATGCCCTTGAACCGGACGCGCTTGTACTTGCCGCAGTAGCACTCCCAGTCGCGGGTCGGACCGAAGATCTTCTCGCAGAAGAGCCCGTCCTTTTCCGGCTTGAGGGTGCGGTAGTTGATGGTCTCCGGCTTCTTGACCTCGCCGTGCGACCACTGACGAATGTCGTCGGCCGTCGCCAGCCCGATCCGGAGCTCGTCGAAGAAGTTGACGTCCAGCATTTTGTGCGATCTCCCCCTCAGACTTCTTCCACGCTGCTCGGCTCACGCCGGGACAGGTCGATACCGAGCTCCTCCGCGGCGCGGAAGACGTCCTCGTCGGTGTCACGCATCTCGATGGACATGCCGTCGCTGGAAAGCACCTCGACGTTGAGGCACAACGACTGCATCTCCT
>NZ_SMLD01000055.1:0-51845 GCF_004352805.1 Nonomuraea mesophila | reverse complement strand
GCCCCATCGACATCCCCGCCCAGGAGATGTACGGCGAGCAGTTCGACATCCCGGCCCCCGACGAGCTGATCTTCATCAGCTCGTTCACCGGCGGCGAGGTGTTCCGCAGCGGCTGCACCTTCCGGCGCGGCAACGGCAAGATCTTCTACTTCAGCCCCGGCGACCAGGACTACCCCGTCTACCACCACCCAGACGTGCTGCACGTCATCGCCAACGCCACCGAGTGGGCGGCCGCCGACCCGCCGCGACGCGACCTGCCGGCGCTGCACCGCTCCGAGGAGGGCGCCTTCGGCGCGGCCCACCGGGGCACCGAGTGAGCGCCCCCGCGGGCCCGGCGCGGCCGCTGCGCGTGGTCCAGGTCGGGGCGGGCGCGATGGGCCGGGTCTGGCTGCGCACCCTGACCGCGTCCGAGGACGTCGATCTCGTCGGGGTGGCCGACCTCGACGTCGAGCGGGCGCGGGCCGCCGTACGCGCCGCCGGAGCCGACGGCGCCAAGGTCGCGGGCTCGCTCGGCGACCTGCTCGCCGACACCGCGCCGGACGCCGTCGTGAACGTCACCGTCCCGGCCGCCCACAGCGAGGTGAACATCGAGGCGCTGTTCGCCGGAATCCCCGTCCTGTGCGAGAAACCCGCCGCGCCCACCCTGGCCGAGGCGGTCGTCCAGGTCGCCGCAGCCGAGGCGACCGGCCGGCTGCTGATGGTCAGCCAGTCGCGCCGCTACTACGCCGCCCTGGAGGAATACCGCCGGCGCATCGCCGAACTCGGCACGCCCGGCCTGCTCACGACCGGCTTCTTCCGCGGCGAGCGCTTCGGCGGCTTCCGCGACGTGATGGAGCAGCCGCTGCTCGTCGACATGGCCATCCACCCCTTCGACGCGGCCCGTCACCTGCTCGGCGCGGAGCCGATCTCGGTCATGTGCGAGACCTGGAACCCCGCCTGGAGCTGGTATCACGGCGACGCCAGCGCGACCGCGACGTTCCTGTTCGACGGCGGCACCCGCTACGTCTACACCGCCTCCTGGTGCGCGGAGGGGCTGGAGACGCCCTGGAACGGCCAGTGGCGGGCCACCGGCCCCGCGGGCAGCGTCACCTGGGACGGCGAGCACCGCGTCACCTCCAGCACCGGCGGGCCGTCCGACGGGCCGTCCGACGTGCCGCCCGGCACCCACGAGGAGATCGCAGGGGCGCTCGCGGAGTTCGTCGCGGCCCTGCGCACGGGTACGGAGCCGTCAGGGGCGATCGCCCGCAACATCCGGTCGCTGGCCATGGTGGAGGCGGCGGTGCGCTCGGCCGAGTCGGGCGCGCGGGTGCACATCGGGGAGCTGCTCGACCAGGCCCACCGCGACGCTCTGGCCCTGCCCGTCAGGGACGAGATCCGCGCCCGCCTGCAGGCCTCGGCTCCCCCGTCCCTCTGACCGTCCCACCGTCACAGGGCGGGCGGCGGCGCGGGCCCACCGCGGAAGGTTGAACCATCTACCGCGGCGGGTTGACGACGTGGTGTGACCACGACCATATATTCCGCAAGATCGGCATGTCGTGAGCCGGAGGAGTCGGAGAGATCGTGGACGCACGCACCAGCCAGCCCGTCGCGTTACCGGAGCGGTGAGGACCAGGGACCTGCGCGCGCCGGGGCCGCGACCGAGCACGAAGCGCTGGTGGCGGCGCGGCGGACGGGCAAGCGGGTCGAGGTCGGTTCCCTGCGGACCGAGACGTGCGCCGTCCACGCCACCCCTCAAGGCGGTCTGGTGCTGGAGCAGCACGCCCGCCCCGTCCGCGTACGCCAGAACGGCCGCTGGACGAGCGCGGCGGAGACGGCCTCGGCACCGGAACGAACTTGGAAGCGTGCCCATTGACAGGTAAGTCTTCCGGCCGAAAAGATACGGTCGTCCGTACAACTTCGTGGGCAAGAGGCACCGGGATGACCGACATCGACTGGGCGCGGCGGCTGGCTCTGGAACCCGGCGCCGCCGTGCCGCTCTACTACCAGCTGCGCGAGCGCCTGCGCGCGGTGATCAGCGAGTGCGAGCCCGACACCCCGATCCCGGCCGAGAAGGACCTCATGGCCTTCGCCGGGGTCAGCCGGGCCACCGCGCGGCGGGCGATCGGCGACCTGGTGCAGGAGGGGCTGCTGGTGGCCCGGCAGGGCAGCGGCACCTACACCGCCCCGGCCGGCGTCACCTCCGAGCTGGGCTCACGGCCGGCCGGCTTCACCGAGACGATGGCGCGGCTGGGCCGCAAGCCGACCACGCGGGTGCTGGAGGCACGCGTGCAGCCGTGCGCCGCCGACCTCGCCCCCGCCCTCGGCCTGGAGGCCGGCGCGGGGATCGTCTTCCTCGAACGCATCCGCCTGCTCGACGACGAGCCCTGCATGATCGAGAGCGCGCATCTGCCCGCCGAGCTGGTGCCCGGCATCCTCGACGAGGACCTGACCGGCTCGCTCTACGGCCTGCTGCGGCTGAAGTACGGCCTGAGCCCGGCCTCCGGCAAGGAGACGATCGGCGCGGTCAACGCCGACTACCGCCTGGCCGGGCTGCTGCACGTGCCCATGGCCGCCGCCCTGCTGGCCACCGCGCGCTCGACGGTCACCGAGGGCGGGCTGCCGCTCGAATACACCATCCGCCACGCCAGGGGCGACCTCACGGTGTTCTCCGTCGAGCTCAACGACGCGAAGAACGCCCTGATGGGTCAGGGGCCGAGATGAGTCGCGTGTCCAGGCGGAGCCTGCTCGCCGCCGCCGCACTCACACCCGTGCTGGCCGCGTGCGGCGGCCGGGAGGACAGGCCCCAGGCGCCCGCCGACGGTGTGCCGCGCGGCGACCTGTCGGTCTGGCTGCACCAGACGCGGGCCTACGACGCGGTCTTCACCCCGCTGGTCGAGAAGTACACGCGGGAGTTCCGCGAGGTCGGCGTGAAGCCGCTGTTCATCCCGGTGGCCCAGCTCGACACCAAGCTGCTCACGGCCTTCACGGGCGGCTCCCCGCCCGACGTGTTCAGGGTCGGCGGCTGGACCATCCCCGGCCACGCCCGCAAGGGCCGCCTGGCGCCCGCGGATCAGTCGCTCAGCAGCGGCTTCGACAAGACGGCGATCGACTCGCTCACCTACGAGGGCCAGGTGTACGGCGTACCGACCGACTACACCCTCTGCTACCTCTACTACCGCCGCGACCGGTTCGCCGAGGCCGGGCTCGACCCCGACAGGCCGCCCACGACGTGGGAGGAGGTCGCCGACTACAGCAAGCGGCTGACCTCGGCCGACGGGAAGAAGGTCGGCCTGCAGTGGATCCTCGGCAACCCGCAGTGGACGGTCATGCAGCTGCTCGCCCTGGTCAAGGGGAAGGGCGGCACGATACTCAGCCCCGACGGCGGCAAGGCCACGATGGCGACCGACGCGGGGGTGGAGGCGCTGCGCTTCTACGCGGGCCTGGGCAACGCCAAGCTGTCCAATCCGCTGTCCGCGTTCGGGTTGTTCGCCAGTGGGGAGGCGGCGATGATCGTCTCCGGCCTGTTCGCGATGGACCTGCTGCCGACGCTCAACAAGAAGCTGGAGTTCGGCAAGGTCTACGACATTGCGCCGATGCCGCGCTTCGGCGCCGGCCCGGCCGTGGTGCCCGCCTACACCTGGGGCTGGGCGGTGGCCGAGAAGAGCGAGATCCCCCACACGGCCTGGCACTTCATCGACTACCTGCAGCGGCCCGACGTGGCGGCGGAGCAGCTGCGCGAGGCGGGCTCGCTCACCCCGATCACGGGCTGGGAGAAGCTCGAAGGCGCCGATCAGAAGGCCATCGAGATCATGGCCGCCTCCGCCCCCGACGCCGACTTCGGCCCGCGGACCCCCGTGTGGGCCGAGATGGCCAAGGCGCTCACCGACGCGGGCGACGCCGTGGCCCACGGGAAGAAGACCCCTGAGCAGGCGGCGCAGGACTTCGACCAGGCGATGCGGCTCGCGCTGTGACAGCCGTCCAGCTGCGGCTCGGCCGCCCGGCCACGCTGTCGGGCCAGGGACAGCGGCGGGCCGAAGGCCGGGCGGGCGGGCTGCTGGCGCTGCCCGCGGCGATCTACTTCGGCGTGTTCTGGCTGTTGCCGTTCCTGTCGGCGGCCTATCTCAGCTTCACCCGCTACGACCTGGCCGGGACGCCCGAGTGGACCGGCCTGGACAACTACCGCAAGATGGCGGAGGACCCGGGCTTCTGGAACTCCGCCCAGGTCACCCTCGTCTACACGGCGGGCTCGGTCATCCCGTCGATCGTGCTGGCCCTGGCGATCGCCGTGCCGCTGGCGCGGCCGGGGCGCCTCAACGGCGTGCTGCGCGGCCTGATGATGATCCCGGCGGTGATGCCGCTGGTGGCCACCTCCGTGGTCTGGCGCATCATCTACGCCGACGGCGGCCCGGCCGACGCGGTGCTCGGCGTCGCGGGGCTCGGCCCGGTGTCCTGGCTGACCGACGACGGGACGGCGCTCTGGGCCCTGGTGATCATGGTCACCTGGAAACACCTCGGACTCTTCGTGATCATCCTGACGGCGGGGCTCCAGGGACTGCCGGCCGGCGTGTACGAGGCGGCCGCGCTGGACGGCGCGGGGCCCGTACGCGCCTTCTTCTCGATCACCCTCCCGCTGCTGCGCAGGACCCTGCTGTTCGTGCTGGTCATCGCCGTGGTGGGGTCGATGCAGGCGTTCATCCCCGCGTTCCTGCTGACCGGCGGAGGGCCGGCGGGCGCCACGGAGGTGCTGCCGTACTACATGTGGTCGAACGCCTTCGGCTTCGAGCGCATGGGCTACGCCTCGGCCATGGCCATGGTGCTGCTCGCGGTGCTGGTCGTGCTGTCGCTCGTGCAGTTCCGTTTCCTGCGCGGCGGTGGCGATGAGTAGGGTCCTGCTCCCGCTGGTGGTCGCGGTCATGCTGCTGCCCGTCGGCGTCATGGCCGTCGTGGCCTCGGCGCCCGAGGGCGGCGGCGCGGAGTTCAGCCTGTTCGCCAACGTGGCCGAGATGTTCGCCGGCGGCGACTTCCCCGTCTACTTCCGCAACAGCCTCATCCTGTCCTTCGGCATCGGCCTGCTCGACGTGCTCTTCGCCGGCGCGAGCGGCTACGCGCTCGCCCGGCTCCGCTTCCGCGGCAGGAAGGTGCTGTTCGTGCTGGTCGTCGGCACGCTGGCGCTCTCGCCCACCGTCGTGATGGTGCCCGTGTACGTGATCGTGCACCAGCTCGGCTGGATCGACACCTACCAGGGCATGATCGTGCCGAGCATGATCAGCGCGTTCGGCGTGTTCCTGGTCCGGCAGTTCGCCCTCGGCCTGCCCGAGGAACTGCTGCTCGCGGCGCGGGTGGACGGCGCGGGCGAGTTCCGCATCTTCGCCACCATCGCCGTCCCGCTGCTGCGGCCCGCGCTGCTGACGCTGTTCCTGCTGCAGTTCCTCACGCAGTGGGACAACCTGCTCTGGCCGCTGCTCGTCGCCAACGACCCGGCGCTGTGGCCGCTGCCGGTCGGGATCTCCCAGCTCCAGACCGAGATCGGCTACGACATCCGGCTCATGACCACCGCCGCGCTGGTCACCGCGGTGCCGCCGATCGTCCTGATGTTCTTCCTCCAGCGCTACTACGTCGCCGGACTGACCCTCGGGGGTGTCAAGAAGTGACCGCCTTCGGCGAGTGGACGCTCGTCCACGGCCTGCCCGCGTTCTCGTACACGATGGACCAGGAGGGCCGCGCGCGTCGTGGGACCCGATCCTCGACCCGCCGACCCGGCGGCACGTCGTCCACCTGGGCAACCGGCGCATCACGCTGGTGGCCGACAACTACGGGCGCTGCGACCTGTTCGACGAGCACACCGGGCTGCGCTGGCTGACCCGCGAGACCGGCGTCGCCACGGCCGGCGGCCTGTCGACCGCTGGGTCCACGACCGAGCGGCTGTTCGGGCCCGCGTTCGCGGTGGTGCGGGTGGCGGACGAGCGGGTCCGACTGGAGCGCACCGTGCTCTGCCCGGAGGGCGAGCAGCCCTGGGTGCTCATCCGGCTGACCGTGCGCAACCTGACGGACGAGCCGGTACGCCTGCCGCTGACCGAGGAATGGCACTCCCGCCCGGCCGACGTCCGCCTGATCAGCGGCCCGGCCCCGGCCCCCGACCCCGGCCTCGAACTGGAACTGCTCGGCGGCGAACGCACCCGGGCGGGACGTCTCACGATCGACCTCGACCTGGAACCGGGCGGCGAGCGGACCGTCGAGCTGCGCTACGGCCTGCTCGGCGAGGACACGCACGAGATCGGCGGCACCGAGGAGAGCCTCGCCGGTCTGGCCGCGCGGCTGCCCCGGGCACACGCGGGCCAGGCTCCCGAGGCCGAGCGCGAGGTGCCCTGGCACGCGGCGCTGCTGACCGGTGGCGCCTGCGCCGACGGGGTGCTCGGCGGCCACACCCTCGACCAGGGGTCGTGCTACTCCTTCCGGCACGGGTTCAACGGGGCCGCGCGCGACCCGCTCCAGCACGCGCTGCCCCTCGTGTACACCGAGCCCGACCTGGCCCTGTCCGTGCTGCGCAACACCTGCGCCTGGGGAGGCCCCGACGGTGACCTGCCGTACGCGCTGGGGCCGGACAAGTCACCGTGGACCGACCTGTTCCGGCCGTCCGACCAGAACCTGTGGGCGTTGTGGCTGGCGGCCGAATATCTGGCCGCGACCGGCGACGTGGCCGCGTTCGGCGCGGACGTGCCCTGTCACCCGGTGCACGACGCGCCGCCCGTGCCGCTCGGGGAGCACCTGCGGCGGCAGTTCCGCTTCTTCGCCGACGTCGTCGGTCGCGGCGACCACGGGCACGTACGCATCCTCAACGCTGACTGGAACGACCTGGCGATCTCCAGGAGCGGCGCGCCCGCCGAGGACATGATCGAACGCGGCGAGTCGGTGCTCAACTCGGCGATGGCGGCCTGGGTGCTGCCCCGCTACGCGGCGCTGGCCGAGCGGCTCGGCGACCACGCGACCGGCAAGGAGGCGCGCGAGCTGGGCGCGACCCTGCGCGCCCTGGTGGCCGGCGAGTGGACCGGACGCTGGTTCCGCCGCGCCTACGGACCCGGCGTGGTCGTCGGGGAGGACGACCTGTGGCTGGAGGTCCAGCCGTGGGCGATCCTCTGCGGGGCCGCCACTCCGGACCGGGCCCGCGAGCTGCTGACCACGATCGAGGCCACGGCCGCCGCCGGATCGCCCCTGGGCGCCCGCGTACGCTGGCCCGCCCTGCCGGGCGGCAAGGCCGGCGACGGCGCGGTCTGGTACGCGATCAACATGACGCTCATCTGGGCCGCCGCCGAGCACGCCCCCGAACTGGGCTGGTCGTGGTGGCGGCGGATGTCGCTGGCCTCCCACGCGGCGGCCTACCCCGAGGTGTGGGAGGGCACGCTGTCCGGCCCCGACGCCTACCTGCCGCCCGAGTCGGCCCGCCCCGGCCGCACCTGGGACCTGGCCGACCTCGGCGTCGCCATGCAGGCCTACCCGGTGGCCAACCTGCACGCGCACGCCCAGCCGCTGCTGGCCTACCTGCGGCTGCTGGGCGTCGTACCGGACGGGTCGGGCCGCCTCCACGTCGGCGGCGGCGCGTCGTTCGAGAGCCGGGTGCTGACCGTCAAGCCGGACGGGCACGGGCGGCTCGCGGCCCCCGGCCCGGTCGAGCTGATCACCCCGTCCGGCCCTGTTACCGGCCCTGTTACCGGCCCTGTTACCGGTACGGGACCGCTCACGTGGTGACGCGGCTCGGGGTCGACGTCGGGGGCACCACCGTGAAGTGGGCGCTGCTCGGCGCGGACGACGAACTGCTCGGCTCGGGCTCCGCGCCGACGCCGCCGGGGCCGGGCGCGGTGGTGGCGCTGGCGCGCGGGCTCGTACGCGAGGGCGTGACGAGCATCGGGATCGGCCTGCCCGGCCACGTGGACCGGGCCGCCGGGATCGCCCGGTTCGTGCCCAACCCGCCGGGAGACTGGACGGGTTTCCCCGTCGGGCCGCAGCTGAGCGCCGGCACCGGGCTGCCGGTCGCCGTGGTCAACGACGCCCGCGCCTTCGCCCTGGCCGAGCTCCGCACGGGCGCCGCCCGCGGCAGGTCCGACGTGCTGTTCGCGGTGCTCGGGACGGGCGTCGGCGGCGCGGTGGCGCTGGGCGGCGAGATCCTGGCGGGCCCCCGCGACAACCTGGGCGAGGTCGGCCACATCACGGCCGACCCCTCGGGGCCGACGTGCTGCTGCGGCAACCGGGGCTGCGTCGAGACGTACGCCTCGGGCCCGGCGATCGTGCGGGGGCTCGACGGCTACGCCACCGCGGCCGCCGTCGCGGCGGCGGCACGGGCGGGCGACCGGGAGGCCGCGGCGGCGATGAGCCGGGCCGGCCGGGCACTGGGCGTGGCGCTGGGGGACGCGGCGGCGCTGCTCGGGACGGCGACGATCGTCGTCGGAGGCGGCGTGGCCGGGGCGCTCGACCTCATGCTGAGCGCCATGCGCGACACGTTCGAGCGGAGGCGTCCGCTCATCGGTGAGGTGACGGTGCTGCCCGCCGCGCTCGGCCCGTGGGCCGGGGCGATCGGCGCGGCGCTCTATGGAGGTGAGCCGCAGTGAAGTGGATCAGGCAGGCGATGGAGCTGCTCGGGGAGATCGAGCGTACGCAGGAGGCACCGATCGCCGCCGCCGCCGGCATCGCGGCGCGGGTGATCGGCGGCGGGGGAGTGGTGCACACGTTCGGCACCGGGCACTCGCGCATGGGCGTGGAGGAGTTGTTCCCCCGGTACGGCTCCTACCCCGGTTTCCACCCCGTCGTGGAGTTGTCGACGACGTTCTACACCCAGGTCGCGGGGGCGAACGGGATGCGGCAGGCGATGTTCATCGAGCGGGTCGAGGGGCTGGCCGAGCAGATCCTGGCCAACTACGAGTTGCGGCCGACGGACGCGGCGATCGTGTTCAGCGTCAGCGGCCTCAACGCCGTCCCGATCGAGATGGCCATGGGGCTGCGCAAGGCGGGCGTGCCCGTCGTCGCGGTGACGTCGTCGCGGGAGACGTACGCGGTCGAGCCGGGCCATCCGAGCGGCACCCGGCTGGCCGACCACGCCGACGTGGTGATCGACCTGCGCACGCCCGTGGGCGACGCGCTGTGCCGGGTCGAGGGGCTGGCCGAGCCGGTCGGGCCGGGCAGCACGCTGGCGGTGGTCGCGGTGGTCAACGAGATCAAGGTCCGTACGGCGGAGCTGCTCGCGGCGGACGGCCTGGTGCCGCCGGTGATCTCCAGCGCCAAGCTCGTCGGCCGTCAGCGCTCCGACGAACTGTTCGAGGCCGCCTACCTGGAGCACGCGCGCCGGGCAGGCGAGGTGCTGAGGAAGCCGGGCCTATGACCGTCGTGGTGGCGGGGGCCGCCGGCGGCATCGGCCGGGCCTGCGTGGAGGCGGTGCGGGCGGCCGGCGGCGAGGTCTTCGGCGCCGACCTCGACAACGGCCTGGACATCACCCGGCCGGGCGGGGCCGAGCAGGCCATCGTCCGGGCGTCGGCGTACGGGAAGATCACCGGGGTCGTGCACGCGGTCGGCATGTCCGGCAGGGCGCTGGGCGACGGCGGCGTCACCGCGTGCGGCGACGAGGCGTGGGACGAGGTGCACCGCGTCAACCACACGTCGGTGTTCCGGCTGCTGCGCGCGGCCATTCCCGTGATGGAGGAGGGCGGGTCGATCGTGGTGATCGGCTCGGCGCTGGGCACCACGCTCGACGACGACTTCCACACCGTCGCCTACGCCTCGTCCAAGGGGGCGCTCATCCCGCTGATCAGGTCGGCCGCGCGCGAGACGGCGCCGCGCGGGGTGCGGGTCAACCTGGTCTCCGCCGGCCTGGTGGCCACCCCCATGAGCCGCCGCGCGCAGAACGACCGCGCCATCCAGGCCAGGCTGCCCGAGCTCATGCCGCTGGGGGCCAGGCTCTGCACCCCCGAGGACGTCGCGGCGGCCGTGCTCTGGCTGCTGTCGCCCGCGGCCGGGCGTACGACAGGCGCCGTCATCCCCGTCGACGGCGGCTGGCACCTGCGATGAGAGGAACGCTGCGGTGGACGTGTTGTGGGAAGGCGACGTGATCGTCGCGGGAGGAGGCAGCGCGGGGTGCGCCGCGGCGGTGGCGGCCGCCCGGTCCGGCGCCCGCTGCCTGCTGGTGGAGCGCGCGGGATACCTCGGCGGCACGGGCGCGGCGGTGCTCGACACCTTCTACGGCTTCTACGCGCCGGGGCCCACGTCGCCGAGGGTGGTCGGCGGCATCGGGTGGGAGGTGTGCGAGCGGCTGTTCGCCACCGGGTCGGCGTTCGAGCGGCCCAACACCTACGGCGCGGGGACGGGGGTCACGTACGAGCCCGAGGCGCTCAAGCTGGTGTGGGACGAGCTGACCGCCGGTGTCACCGTCCTGCTGCACGCCTGGGTCTGCGGGACGGGCGGCGAGGTGGAGACCGTCGCCGGGCGGTTCACGATCAGGGCGCCGGTGCTGGTCGACGCCACGGGGGACGCGGAGATCGCCTGGCGGGCCGGGGCCGCGGTCGAGCGGCCCGGCATGCGGCTGCAGCCGATGACCACGACGTTCCGGCTCGGCGGCGTGGACCTGTCGGCGACCTCGGCGGCCGAGCTGCGCGCTCTCATGGAGGAGGCGGGGGACGCCTACGGGCTGCCCCGGCGCGACGGGTCGGTGCACAGGACCGTGCACGACGGCATCGTGCACACCAACCTCACGCGGGTGAGCGGCCTGGATCCCACCGACCCGATCGAGTTGTCGCGGGCCGAGCGCGAAGGACGGCGGCAGGCGGACGCGTACGTGCGCTTCCTGCGGGAGAAGGTCCCGGGGTACGGCTCCGCCGTGCTGCTCGGCACGTCGATCCGGATCGGGGTGCGGGAGTCCCGACGCCTCAAGGGCCGATATGTCCTGACCGCTGAGGACGTACTGGCCGGGCGGGACCATCCCGACACGATCGCCCGCTGCGGCGCTCCCATCGAGGACCACGACGCGGGAGCCGGGACCCGCTGGGAGTACGTCCGCGACCACGGCACCTACGGCATTCCCTACCGCTGCCTGCTGCCCGAAGCGGCGCCCGGCCTGATCGTCGCGGGGCGGTCCCTGTCCGCCACCCACGACGCGCACGCCTCCGCCCGCTCGATGGGGCAGTGCATGGCCATGGGGGAGGCCGCGGGCACGGCCGCCGCCCTCGCGGTGGAGAGCGCGGCGGAACCGGCGGACGTCGACGTGGACGCCCTGCGCGGCAGGCTGCGCGCGAACGGAGCCATCCTGTGACAGTCCGCACCGTGCTGGGAGACGTCGAGGAGCTCGGCGTCACCTACGCCCACGAACACCTGTTCATGACCGGCGGCTGGCCCGTGCGCAACGAGCCCGACTACCGGCTCGACTCGCTGGAGGCGGCCGTCGCGGAGGTGACGGCGGCGCGACGGCACGGGCTCGGCGCCGTCGTGGAGATGACCCCGCTGGGCTTCGGCCGCGGCCCCCGGCTGATGCGGGCACTCTCCGAGCGCACCGGCCTGCACGTGGTGGCCGTGACCGGCTTCCACAAGAGCACGTACTACAGCGACGCGCACTGGCTGCACCACTACGACGCCGACGAGATCGCCGGCCTGCTGGTCTCCGAGATCGAGGAGGGCATGGACGAGCTCGGCCTGGTCGGGCCCATCGTGCGGCGCTCGCCCGCGCGGGCCGGCGCCATCAAGCTCGCCGCCGGCTACCACCGGCTGCCGCACGGCCGGCTGATCAGCGCCGTCGCCCAGGCCGCGCGGCGCACCGGCGCCCCGGTCGTCACCCACTGCGACAAGGGCACGATGGGGCACGAACTGCTGGACGCGCTCGACGTCGACCGGGTGGTGCTCGGGCACATCGACCACAACCCCGATCCCGGCTATCTCGTCTCGCTGGCGGAGCGGGGCGCGTACCTCGCCTTCGACCGGCCGGGACGGATCAAGTACGGGCCGGACAGCGACGTCGTGGCGCTGGTCGAGGCCCTCGCGGAGAAGGGGCTCGGGCACCGGTTGCTGTTCGGCATGGACCTCGCCCGCCGGTCCTACTGGCCGAGCCTCGGCGGCGGGCCCGGCCTGACGTACCTGCTGGACCGGTTCGTGCCGCGGCTGGAGGCCGCGGGGCTCGGCGAGGTGGCGCGGGCGGCGCTGACCGGCAACGCCGCCGCGGCCTTCGCGATCCGCCGAGGCTAGGGGAGGTTCTTCTGGGCGGCGTTGTTCCAGGAGGCGTTGGTGCCGATCTCGGGGGCGGAGCCGGCGAAGGCGCCGCGGGCGTAGGTGTCGCCCTGGAGGGTGTACATCAGCCAGGCGGTCAGGTAGCCGAGGAAGCCGCCGCCGTCGCCCTGGATCGTGTTGTGCCCGGCGCCCTTGAGCATGGCCTTGGCGGCGGCGCCGGGGACGGCCTGGTAGTAGGCGCGGATCGCCGAGTGCGGGGAGATGAGGCCGTCCTGGGTGCCGCTGAGGAACAGCACGGGGCAGTCCAGCCGGTCCACGTGGAAGGCGTCCTCCGGGTCGACCCAGATCGGGGCGGGCAGCGCGATCGGCACGACCGACGAGATCAGGCCGCCCGACCTGGTGGCCGTGTTGACGGAGCCGCCCGCGCCCTGCGAGTGGCCGACGGCGCCGACCTTGCCGATGTCGAGCTTGCCGTGGAACACGCTGGAGGAGTCGCCGTTCCTGGCCACCAGCCATTCCGCGGCGTCGATCATCTCCTCGCCGGTGCCCGTCGTCGTGTCCGTCGTGGCGATCACCACGAACCCCCAGGAGGCGAGCTGGTCGAGCACGCCCGGATACTGGCCGGGCACGGCGTTCGTGCCGTTGCCCCAGGTGACGATGGGATGTTTGACGCCCCCTTCGCCCAGGTCGGCCGGGTAGTGGATGCGGTAGTCGGCGCCGAGGTCGGCGGTGGCCACGTCCCATGGCCCGGCTGCCGCGTAGTGGGCCTCGATCGTGTCGGCGGCCCGCGCCGGGGAGACCAGGACCCCCAGGAGCAGCACCACGGCGGCCATGAGCTTCATGCGCCCTCCACAAATTGTACGGATGACCGTATCTTTCGCTGCGCCGGCCACCCTGTCAACCACCAGGTCGCCGGCGCACACGCTATCCACCCGCGCCGCCGTAGGGTGTTCAGGGTCCCGGACCTCACGAGGAGCGGTGATGGGGAAGACCCAGGGGGATGCGGCGGGTGGCGACGCCTTCGACGAGATGCTCGCGGAACTGGCCGAGCGCCGCCAGGAGTTCCGCGAGCAGTGCTACGTCCCCAGAGACTTCGTCGCCCGGCTCAAACGGCTCGGCCTCTACCGCGCCTCGACACCCGAGCGCTTCGGCGGCGAGACGCTGCCGCCCGCCGAGTTCCTCAGGAAGATCGAACGCATCTCGGCCGTCGACGGCTCCACCGGATGGGTGGCGAGCTTCGGCTCGCAGCTCGTCTACCTGGGCTCGCTGCCGCTGGAGACCCAGGCCGAGATCTACTCCGACGGCCCCGACGTCGTCTTCGCCGGCGCGTTGTTCCCCGTCCAGCAGGCCACACCGACCGAGCGCGGCTTCCTCGTCAACGGCCGGTGGAAGTTCGCCAGCGGCTGCATGGCCGCCGACATCGTGTGCGTCGGCATCCCCGGCGACGACTCGACCTCGGGCAGGCCGCGCGGCGCGCTGGTCCGTCCCGAGCGCCTGGAGATCGTACGCGACTGGGACGTCGTCGGCATGCGGGGCACCGGCTCGTTCGACCTGGTCGCCGAGGACGTCGAGATCGGCAGGGAGTGGACGTTCATCCGCGGCGGCGAGCCGGTGATCGACGAGCCGCTCTACCGCTATCCCGCGATCACCTACGCCGCCCAGTCGCTCTCCGTCGTCTCCGCCGGTGTGGCCAGGGCCGCCCTCGACTTCGCCGAGCAGGAGGGCGCCGGCCGGGCGAGCATCACCGGAGCCCCGGGCCTGGCCGACCGGGCCTACTACCGTGCCGGGATCGCCGAGGCCGAGGCGGCGCTGCGCTCCGCCCGCGCCTACTTCTACGAGGCCGCCGACGAGGCCTGGCGGGAACTGGCCGCCGGCCGCCTGGTCGGCGACCGGCACAACGCCCACATGCGGCTGTCAGCCGCCCACCTCGCGAGGACGGCGTCGGAGGTGGTGCACAAGGTGGTCTCGCTGTCCGGCACCGCCGCGATCTACCACGACCACCCCCTGCAGGCCCTGCTCGGCGACGCGCTGGTGCCGCAGGAGCACGCCTTCCTCAGCCCGGCGATGTACGACGCCGCGGGCGCCGTCCTCATGGGCCGCGCGCCGACCGTCCCCGCCTTCCGCTGAGGAGGGTCAGGAGGCCACCAGCGAGAACTCGTCGGCCTGCAGCCACATGTCGCCGTTGTCGGTCCAGATGCCGGCGAACACCTCGACCGAGGTGCGCGAGCCGCTGTCGAAGGTGACGGTGAACGGGGTCCACGCGCTCACCGCCCGGAAGTTGACCTCCTTGACCGGCGATCCTCCCGGCACCCGTACGCCGAGGAAGCCGTTGTCGTTGTTCGGCGACGTCCGCAACCAGCCGGCGAGGGTGTAGGTGGTGTCCGGCTCGACCTCGACCACCTGGTGCAGGTCGTGCCAGCCGCTGTTGTGGCGGGCGAACCCGTTGCGGTCGCCGGTGAAGCCCCAGGTGGCCTGGTCGATGCCGCAGTTGCCGTGGCAGGCCCACGGCGCGGCCGGCGACCCCGCGCTCTGCCGTTCGAAGCCGGGGTCCCTGACCAGGTTGGGGTTGGTGATGCCGGCGTCGGGGCTGAGCGTGATCCTGGTCAGGTAGACGTTGTACGGCGTCCACTGCGACAGCGCCAGGTACAGGTCGGGCCCCGACGACCACGGGTGCATGAAGCCGCCGTACAGGCCGGGGTAGTCGGCCGAACTGGCGACGACCGCGGGCGCGCTCCACGGGCCCGTGGGGTCGGGCGCGGACCGCAGCACGATGTCGCTGCCCTGCAGGTAGGTCATCAGCCACCTGCCGGTGAAGTCGTTGTAGCTGACCGACAACTCGCCGGCGGGGGCGGGGACGACCGGCGCGGCGGCCGTATCGGGCCCGCTCTGCCAGGCGGTGCCCGTCCAGTACCGGTAGGCGTCCTTGGACAGCACCTGGTCCTCGGGCACGCGGGCGAGGTGCACCGCTCCCGCGCGGCCGTTCGGCGTGCCGTACAGGTAGACGAACCCGTCCCTGCGGACGAGCGCGGCCATCTGGAAAGGATCGGTGCCGCCGGGGTTGTCCCACCGGGGTCCGCCCTCGGTCGTCCAGGTCTGCCCGTTGTCGTCGGAGAAGGCGATCCCGGCGTGGTTGGTGTCCCACTGCCCGGGAGGTCCCCAGTGGCGTACGGACATGTAGGCGAGGTGCTGGCGCGACCCCACGGACACGCCGGCGGTGGGGATGACGGTGATCTCGTCGCCGTCGACCTTCTTGCTCGGGATGAGCTCCTTGGCGTGCCCCTGGCGGTCGGTGGCCGCGCCGGAGAACGTCATGCCGTCGGACAGGTCACGGTCGGTGCTGCGCAGCAGCACCTGGCTGCGCCAGTCGCCGCCGTTGGCGCCCGGGGGCTCCCAGTCGGCGCCGAACGTGTCGCCGAAGGCGGCGAGCACCTCCCCGCGGCCGTTGTCCCACATGATGCCTAGGTCGGTGGCCTTCACCTGCCACCTGCCGGGGGTGTCGCTGAGGGAGCCGGGGCCGGTCAGCTTGCCGACCACGACCGCGGGCGACCTGGCCGTGCCCGCTGTGCCCGCGGTGCCCGCCTGCGCCGGCAGGGGCGCCGTCCCACCGAGCGCCACCAGCAGGAGCAGGGCGCTCCCCACCGGTGCCCAGGCGCGTGAGCCAAGCCTCATCCGCCGCCACCTCCGCAGGTGAAATCGATTTCCCACATTGTGGGGCCGACGACGATGATCGTCAAGAGCCCGCCCTGGGCGGACCGTCATCGCCACGCCAGGCGGCAAGGCGTGCCGGAGACCTGCCCGGCCGGCGGGCCGAAGGCTCGCGGCGGCCACCCGGTCCCGGCCGGGTGGCCGCCGCTGCGTCCGTCAGCCCTGTGTCCGTCAGCCCTGTGTGCGGTCCAGCTCCAGGCGTACCCTGGCCAGCCAGGAACCCCAGCCGTCGTCCGGCCGGCTGTCACCGATGCGCAGGTAGAACGCCGCGGAGTCGCCCCGCAGGTCGGCCAGGTCGAACGTGTGCTCCGCCCGGTTGGAGCGGTCGCGCACGTCGTCCTCCTCCCGCAGCACCGTCCGCCAGGTCTTCTGATCGGTCGAGACCTCCACCAGGTAGTGGTTGGCGATGTCCAGCGTCAGCGACCCGCCCGTCACCTGGGCGGGCAGCTCGAACCGGTAGGTGGCGTGGCTGTCGCCGTCGGTGAAGCGGGCGCGACCGTCGTGCACCTCGCCGTCGAGCTTCGACCCGCCCGCGTCCAGGAGCCAGGGCTCCTCGGCAGGGGTGCCGGGCGTGAACTCCACGGTGTCGCCGATCAGCGTGATCGCCACCTGCTCGCCGGCGGACCCGGAGCCGGAGGTGGCGGTGAGCCTTACCGCGTGGCTGCCGGGCCCGGCCGTCGCCGGCACCGCCACCTCGAACGTCAGGGTCTGGGACGCGCCCGGCGCGACGGGCCCGAAGCGGGCGGAGGCGGGCCGGACCGTCCAGCCCTCCGGCCCGGTGGCGGTGAGCCGCCCGCTCGCGGGCCTGGTGGCGTGGTTGGCCACGGTCGCCGAGAGCTTCACCGTCTCGCCGGGCGCGGCGAAGACCCCGGAGCTCTCGACGACCAGCGTCGACGTGCTGGGCGGCTCGTGAGCGAGCAGTTCCACCTCCGCCAGCGACACCGTCCTGCCGTCGGTGAACCTGAGCCGGTAGTGGGGGTACGCGTTCGGACTGGTGATCTTGAACGGGCGCGTCTGCGAGCGCCACCGGAAGCTCTCACCCGCCCGCTTGTCGATCGACTTCCACGCGTTGCCGTCCTTCGAGCCCTCCAGGACCCACCCGGACGGATCCTGGGCGGGATCACCCGAGGCGGACGTCAGCGTGTAGTAGCGCGCCGTGCGCTCGCCGTCGAAGGAGTAGCGCACCCACTCGGGCAGCGTCACCCCCGTCGCCGAGTCGTCGTCGAACAGCGCGCTCACGTCCGCGTCGCCGGGCGCCGACGCCGTGCCGCGGCCCGGGTCCGTGAGGTCGTGCAGCGGCGTCGGGACGCGTTCGTCGCCGGTGATCGAGGGCGGAGCGGCGTCCTTCCCCGTGCCCCAGCGCGACGGCTTCGGCCCCATCTCGAACACCAGCTCGCCGCCCTTGGCGATCAGGTCATGCGGCAGGTACGTCTTCCCGTACCGCTTGCCGTTGACCTTCAGCCCCTGCACGTACACGTTGCGCGCGCTGTTGCCCGGCGCCCTGATCACCAGCTTCTTGCCGTTCTCCAGGCGCACGGTCGCCTTCGTGAACAGCGGCGAGCCGATCGCGTAGTAGGGGCTGCCCATCTGCAGCGGGTAGAAGCCGAGGGCGCCGAAGATCTGCCAGGCCGACATCTCCCCGTTGTCCTCGTCTCCCGGGTACCCCTGGCCGATCTCGCTGCCCAGGTACAGCCGCGAGAGCGCCTCGCGCACCTTGGCCTGGGTCTTCCACGGTTGTCCCGCGTAGTCGTACATGTAGGGGATGTGGTGGGAGGGCTGGTTGCTGTGCCCGTACTGGCCCATCCGGATGTCGCGGGCCTCGCGCATCTCGTGGATGATCCCGTTGTACGAGCCGGGGAACAGCGCGGTCTCCTGGTCGTCGAAGAACGCGTCGAGCTTGCCGGCCAGCTTGTCCGCGCCGCCGTACAGGTTGGCCAGGCCCCGGCCGTCCTGCGGCACGTGGAAGGCCATGTTCCAGCCGTTCGTCTCGGTGTAGTCGTGGCCCCAGTCGCGCGGGTCGTACGCGCCCGGCTTGAGCCGGAACGATCCGTCGGCGCTCCTGCCCTGGAAGAAGCGAACCGCCGGGTCGAACATGTGCACGTAGTTGAGCGCCCGGTTCCTGAAGTACTCGTACTCCTCCAGGTAGCGGGCGCGCTTGGCGCCCTTCGACCGTTCGGCCAGCGCCTTGGCCATGTTCGCGATGCCGAAGTCGTTGATGTAGCCGTCCATGGCCCACGACATGGCCTCGCCCGTCGACTCCGTGCTCGTGTAGCCGAGGAAGACGGAGGTGGACAGGCCCTTGCGGCCCACGTGGCGGGTGGGCGGGGCGACCGTGGCGTTCTTGAGCGCCGCCTCGTAGGCGGTCTCGGCGTCGAACCCCGTGATGCCCTTCAGATGGGCGTCGGCGAAGGCGACGTCGGAGCTCGTGCCGACCATCAGGTCGGCGTAGCCCGGCGAGGACCACCGCGCGATCCAGCCGCCGTCCTCGTACTGCTGCACGAACCCGTCCACCATCTCACCGGCCGCCTCCGGCGTGAGCAGCGCGTACGCCGGCCAGGTGGTGCGGTAGGTGTCCCAGAAGCCGTTGTTGACGTACACCTTGCCGTCCGCCACCTTCGCCCCCGTCTCGGTGGGCGTGCTGGGCGGGGTCTCGGTGGCCGACTGCACGGCGTGCCGGTACACCGGCCGGTCGGCGGTGCCGGTGTTCTCGAAACCCGAGTTGGGATAGAGGAACAACCGGTACAGGTTGGAGTACAGCGTGACGAGCTGGTCGTGGCTCGCGCCCTCGACCTCGATGACGCCGAGCTTGGCGTCCCACGCCTTGCGGGCCCGCTCGCTGACCTGCTCCAGCGTGTCGGAGGCGCCGATCTCCAGTTCCAGGTTGCGCCTGGCCTGCTCGACGCTGATGAGCGAGGACGCGATGCGCATGGTGACCGTGCGCGCCTGTCCTGCGTCGAACGCGAGGTAGCCCAGCACGTCGTCGCGTCCCTCGCCGCTCAGCTTGCCGCCGCCGGTGACGGGGCGGTCGAAGGTCGCGTAATAGAACATGCGCGAGGCCCCGGTGGACAGGTCGCTGCGCACGTCGGAGTATCCCGTGACCACGCCGCCCCGCACGTCCAGGGTCAGGCCGCCGTCGCCGGTCGCGTTGTCGAAGATCAGCTTGGCCGACGACCCGGGGAAGGTGAAGCGGGCCAGCGCCGCGTGGTCGGTGGGCGCGATCTCCGTCTTCATGCCGTTGTCGAAGGTGACTGCGTACAGGTGCGGCTGGGCGACCTCCCGCTCGTGGCGGAAGGGCAGCGCGCGGGCGGTCCTCGACGGGTCGGGCGTCCCTTCGGCGGCCGACGGCATGAACTGGAACGTCTGCCGGTCGCCCATCCACGGGCTGGGCTCGTGGCTGGCGGTGAACGCCTGGATCTCGGGAAGGTTCGCCGCGTTGTTGGCCCGGTGGTACTCGTAGAGCCAGCGCGTCGAGGACGCGTCCGTCATCGGCGTCCAGAAGTTGAACCCGTGCGGCACGGCGGTGGCGGGGATGTTGTTGCCCCGCGAGAACCCGCCCGTGGAGTGGGTGCCGCGGGTGGTCACGACGTACTGCGAGGGCGAGCGCGGGTCGCCGCCGCGGCCCTCGTACGGCTGCCGCTTCCGCTCCGAGACGATCTTGATGTCGTCGACCCAGCCGCGGAACCCGGCCTCGCCCACGGGACTGTCGTAGGCCACCAGGATGCGGCTGATCCGCTTGCCCTTGGCGACCTTGCCGATCTCGGCGCGCTTGAAGTTCCACTGGTCGGTGTACAGGGTCTTCGACTCGCCCTGCTCCCGGGGCGCCAGCCGGACCCCGTGCTGGTCGACGGCCTTCAGGTCGCTGAGGTAGGTGCCGTCGCCGAAGGCCAGGTCCACGGAGACGTACGTGCTGGGATAGCGCAGGTCGGCCGCGGTGAACTCGGGGAAGACCAGGTAGGACAGCTCCATCCCGGACGTGACCGGGATGTCCACCTCGAACACCTTGTTGGTGGAGTAGCCGCCCTTGCTCGACGTGGTGCCGCCCGCGTACCGGAACGCGCGCAGGCCGGTGAAGCCGGCGCGCGGCTTGGACACGTACCCGCGGGTCGGGCCCTCCCCGACGTGGCTGCGCATGTCGCTGGGCGGCCGGCTGCCGGTGTCGCCGTCGGACAGCTCCCACTCGGCCAGCTGCAGCATGGGGGCGCCGCCGACGCGGGTGACGTTCAGCCGGTAGTGGGAGTAGGCGGTCGTGTTGGGGAAGCGGTATTCCTTGCGCTGGTGACGCGCCGAGAACGTCTCGCCGGTGCGGGTGTCCAGCGTCGTCCAGGTCTGCCCGTCCTGCGAGCCCTGGAGCTGCCAGTCGCGGGGGTCGCGCTCGGGCACGTCGTCGGCGGAGGTCAGCGCGTAGTGCACGACCGCGACCGGCTCGGACAGCTCGTACTGTGCCCAGCCGGTGCCGCTGTCCACGAGCCACTTGGTGCTCGCGTCGGTGTCGGCGAGGTTCTCCCTGACCTCGCCGGCGTCGAAGAACTCGCCGCTGACGGTGATCCGGGCGATCCTGTCGGAGACGCTGCCCTCGATGCCGCCTGGCAGGGTGCCGGAAACGTTCTCGGCCTTCTTGCCGCCCTCGGCGTCGGTCTCGGGGGTGTCGGCCCAGGCCGGCTGAGGGTCGCCGGGCTCGAAGGAGGAGGCGAAGGCCGCTCCCTCCGCCTGGGCCAGTCTCTGCCCGTCCTGCGCCGCGCGCCGCGCCTGCTCAGCGGACGGAGGCGGCGCGCTCGCCTTCGGATCGGGCGGCGGGCTGGAGGAAGGGCCGGGGGCTGGGGTGCCCGAAGGGCCGGGATTGGGAATCGGGTCTGGACCTTTCTGTGCGGTGACTCCCGCGGTGCCGTAGGTCAGCGCGGCGGCGGCGGGGGCGGAGAGTGCGAAGGCGACGCCCGCGCATAAGAGCGCCGTCATGAGGGATCGTCGGCGAGGGTGCTTCATCGGGGGAAACCTTCCGTGCGTCAGCCGGTACGGGGGCTCGGTCGGGCAGCGTCACGAAGGCGGCTGCGTGGGACGTGCCTTGTCGGGACGGGACGGGGACGGCCAGGGGGTGCTCACAGCGATCTCCCAGGAGACGGATGACAACGTTGTCAACCTCGATCTGCCAAGGAAGTTGTCAAATCGCAGGCTCCCTGTCAAGAGGCCGCACGGCGTACCAGGGCCCGGGGCCCGGCAGATGAAGCGGACGGAAGGGCCGGGGTCAGCGCCGCTTGACGACGGTCAGCAGGACCGCGGAGTCCTCGAGCGCCTCGAGAGCGTGGCGGGCGTCGGGCACGATGAGCAGGTCTCCCGTGCGGGCCTCCCACGAGTCGTCGCCGGCGACCATGCGCACCCGGCCGTGCAGCACCTGCACCGTGGCCTCTCCCGGGTTCTCGTGCTCGGCCAGGCGGGAGCCCTGCTTCATGCCGATGACCGTCTGGCGCAACATCTTCTCGTGCCCGCCGTAGACGGTGTCGGCGGTGTGACCGCCTCCGGCGTCGGCCGCCAGGCCGGTCTGCTGACGGGCCAGCGCCACGAGCGAGATCTTCTGCATGCCGCCATTGTGTCAGTTGGGCTATGGTCGGCCGTGTGACGGGACCCTGGAACACACCACGCGGGCTCATCGTGCTGAGCCTCGTCCTGGTGTGCTCGCTGGTGGCCGGCGCGGCCTGCGTCCGGCACGCCGCTCACGACCCCGTCACCCAGGCGGTGACCACGTGGCGCCCCGGCACCGCGGACAACCGGCTGACGGGCCTGCCGCCCCTGCTTCCCCACGGCAGCCGGCACCTGACGCCGACGACCGGCGCGCGCCAGAGCGACGCCGCCCATCTCGCGCTGCTGCCCGCGCCGCACGGCTCGGCCGCCGTCGGGGATCCCCAGCAGTTCGGGCACCGCCCCGCCGGGTCACGCAGCCCGCCGCCGGTCTAGCCGCTCACCTTCCGTCCACTGCCGCGCCGCGGCCCGGCCGTGCGCGCCCGCCGGCGCGGCCGTTCCCCACGCGGGGACACACCCTTTCCCTTCGCGTCAAGCAAGGAGCCGAACACCGTCATGGCCGAGCTCGAATCAGCCCCCACTATCCAGCGCACCCGCCACGGCAGGGTGGCGCTCGATCTGGGCACCGCGCACACCAGAGCGCTGACGGGGAGCGGGGTCGCCGTCGCCGACCGCCCCTCGGCCGTCGTCGCCTCCCGGTCCGTCGCCGGCGCCGCCGATCCGGTACGCCCGATCCGGCACGGCATGGTCGCCGACCCCGGCGCCTGCCTGCGCCTCGTGCGCCTCGTGCTGCGGGACGTCCAGACCGCGGGCGACGGCTCGATGGAGCAGGTGGTGGTCGGCGTGCCCGTCGCCGCGTCGCCCAGCGACCGGCGCGCGGTGCGCACCGCGGTGTCCGAGGCTGCCGGGTGCGGGGTGACGCTGGTGGAGGAGCCCCTGGCCGCGGCCGTCGGCGTCGGCCTGGACGTCACGGACTCGCGGCCGTTCCTGCTGCTCGACGTGGGTGCGGGCATCGTCGAGGTGGTCGCCATCCGCGACGGCGTCATCAGCGAGGCCATGGCCATCCAGCTGGGCGCCACGACCAGCGCGGGGCTGCTGCCGTACGTGCTGGACGGGGTCGTCGACATGACGGCCGCGCTGCTGCGCCGCCTGCCCCCGCAGGTGCGTCAGGCCGTGCGCGCCAACGGCCTGACGGTGACCGGCGGCGGCGCGCTGCAGGCGCAGCTGCTGCACCGCCTGGACGGCGCCCTGCGCATGCCGGTCAGCACCCCGCCCGAGCCGCAGAACGCCACCGTACGCGGCCTGATGCGGCTGTGCCTGATGCCCGCCCTGGCCTCCAGGATCGCCGCGCGTGGCCGCTGATCACCGGGGCAGGATAGGCCTGTGATCCGACTCGATCGCCTGGTCAACGTGCTCGGCGGATACGGGGTGCGGCTGTGCGGGCGCCCCGAGATGCGCGCGGCCCAGCTGCGCAGCGTGGCGATGCCCGACCCCACCGACGAGCGCGTCCAGGGTGACGTGCTGATGGCGGTCGGCGCCCCGTCGGCGACCGAGGCGGTGCGGTGGGCGGTGTCGGCGCGGGCCACCGTCGTGCTGGTGCGCGCCGGCGCCGAGGCCGCCCGGGAGGCGTCCTCGGCCGGCGAGAGCGAGGGCGTGGCGGTCATGCTCGTCGATCCCGCCGTGTCGTGGAGCCAGCTGGCCGGCGTGGTGTACGGGCTCGTCCTGGAAGGGAGCGAGACGGAGGCCGGTCGCGGGCCGACGGACCTGTTCGCGCTGGCCGACAGCCTGGCCGACGTCGTCGGCGGCGCGGTCACCATCGAGGACCGGCTGTCGCGGGTGCTGGCGTACTCACGCTCCCAGCAGGCGGGCGACCCCGCCCGGCTGGAGACGATCCTGGTGCGGCAGGTTCCCGGCCGGCTGCGCGAGCTGTTCCAGTCGCGGGGCGTGTTCGACCGGCTGGCGGCGTCCGACGAGCCGTTGTTCGTCGAGCAGGACCCGGCCCACGGGCTGACGGGGCGGATGGCGGTGGCCGTGCGGGCGGGCCGCGAGGTGCTCGGCTCGGTCTGGGTGACCTGCGGCAGCCCGCTGACCGGGGCGCGGCTCGGCGCCCTGAGCGACGGGGCGCGCACGGTGGCGCTGCACCTGCTGCGCTCGCGGGCGAGTGCCGACCTGGAGCGGCAGGTGGAGTCCGACCTGGCCATCCGGCTGCTGGAGGGCAGCGCCGACGCCGCGACGGTGCTCAGCCAGCTGGGGATGGCCGGCGAGACGTTGCGCGTCATCGCCGTCCGCGCGCAGGCCGAGGAGGAGCGGCACGCCGCGCTGCTGCTGGCGTTCGAGCGGGCCACCACGGGTTTCGGCTGGTCGCGGCCCGGACGAAGCACCCTGCTGGGCAACACGCTCTACACGATCCTGCCCGGCGAGGACGCCGACGCGGCGCGGGCGTGGGTGTCCGCGCTGGAGTCCGCCCTGCCCGCGCAGGTGCGGCTGCTGGCCGGGATCGGGGCGCCGGCCAGGGCCTCGGAGCTGCCGGCCAGCCGGCAGGAGGCCGACGAGTGCCTGGCGCTGCACGAGGCGGGCCTCCCGCACGCCGCGCCGCCGGCATACGACGAGTCGTGGGACGACATCCTGCTGCGGCGGCTGCGTGCCGCCGCGCGCACCGGACGCACCCCCGCGCGCGGGCCGGTCGGCGCGCTGCGCCGGCACGACGCCCGCCACGGCACCCACTACATGGCCACGCTGCGGGCGTGGCTGGAGGCGCAGGGCGATCCCGCCGTGGCCGCGGAACGGCTCGGCGTGCATCCCAACACCGTACGCAACCGGCTGCGCAAGATCACTCAGATCACCCCGCTCGACCTGGACGACGCCCGCCAGCGCCTCGCCATGATCATCACGCTGGCCGCCCTGGAGGACGACCGCCTGTTGTGACGGTCGCACAATCCGGCCGTCGCAATTGTCGGCGCCGCACAACCCGTGCGGGTCCCACGCGCGCGATCCTGGGAGAAAGAGACTTTTGTCCAGGTACGGAGGCATGCCATGAGCGAGCGCATCACCAACCCGCCGCGGTCGGCGATCGTGGTGGGCGCCGGCATCGTCGGCCTGTCGGCCGCGTGGTTTCTCCAGGAACGCGGCGTCGACGTCCACGTCGTCGACCGCGGCGGCGTGGCGGCCGGGGCGTCCTGGGGCAACGCGGGATGGGTCGCGCCCGGCCTGGCCATCCCGCTCAACGAGCCCTCCGTCGTGCGGTACGGCCTGAAGTCGCTGGTCAACCCGTCCGCGCCGCTGCACGTTCCCGCCACCTTCGACCCGAAGTTGTGGTCGTTCCTGCTCAGGTTCGCCGCCAACTCCCGGTGGTCCACCTGGACGCGGGCCGTACGCGCCAACCTGCCGCTCAACGAGGAGTGCATCGAGGCGTACGGCGTGCTCACCGCCAACGGCGTCGACGCCCCCGTCATCGACGCGCCCATCACCGCGGCCTTCCGCACCCCGCAGCAGGCCGAGACCCTGCTGCGCGAGCTGCGCCGGATGGCCGACGCGGGACAGCCCGTCGACCACGCCGCCCTGGAAGGCGCCAGGCTCGCCGAGCAGGTGCCGCTCGCCTCCGCGGCCCTGCAGGCGGGCGTGCGGATCGACGGTCAGCGCTACGTCGACCCCGGAGGCTTCGTCCACGCCCTCGGCAAGGAGGTCATGGCCCGCGGCGCCACCGTGTACGCCTTCGAGGCCACGGGCCTGCGTGAGGAGAAGGGCAAGATCACCGTCAGCTCGAGTTACGGCACGTCCGTGTCGGCCGACGCGGTGGTGCTGGCCACCGGCGCGTGGCTGCCCCGCCTGGCCTCCCGGCTCGGGGTGCGGGTCCCCGTGCAGGCCGGCCGCGGCTACTCCTTCACCGTGCCCGTCGACCGTCCCGTGCCAGGCCCGATCTACCTGCCCGACGTGCGGGTGGCCTGCACGCCGTACCAGGGGGCGCTGCGCGTGGCGGGAACCATGGAGTTCCGCGACCCCGACGCCCCGGGCGTCCCGGCCCGCGTGGAGGCGATCATCGACTCCGCCCGCCCGCTGCTGGACGGCGTGCGCTGGGACGAACGCACCGACGTCTGGGTGGGCGGCCGGCCGGTCACCCCCGACGGGCGCCCGCTCGTCGGCGCGACCGCCCGGCAGGGCGTCTACGTGGCCGGCGGGCACGGCATGTGGGGCCTGACCCACGGCCCTGTCACGGGCCGGCTGCTGGCCGAGCAGATCACCACCGGCAAGCAGCCCGCCGCCCTGCACGAGTTCGATCCGCTGCGCTGACGGGCGGGGCCCGGGAGGGTGAGACGCTCGCATATGTGATCGAGCGCCTGATGTATGGACCGTCTCATGCCGCGAGCGTCACGATGGTCTCATGTTGGCACTGCCTCTGATCGCACTCGCGCTGCACGGCGCCCTCGCGGGCCTCTACTACACCTTCTCCATGTCCGTCATGCCGGGCCTGAACGCCATCGACACCGCCCAGGCGGAGGCGGCGATGCGCAGCATCAACAAGAAGATCCTCAACCCCTGGCTCTTCCTCGTGCTCCTGGGGTCGCCGGTGGCGGCGCTCCTCGCGGGACTGTTCGCGGACGGCCCGGCCGCCCTCTGGTTCTTCGCCGCCGCCGCGGTGAACTTCGCCGGTTCGTTCCTCGTCACGATGGCGATCAACGTACCGATGAACAACGCCATGAACGCCGGCACCATGCCGTGGAAGGACTTCATGCGCAGGTGGACCCCGTGGAACACGTTCCGTGCGGTGGCGAGCGTCGTCAGCCTCGTGCTGGTCGGTGTCGGCCTGACCGGTCTCTGAGCATGCGAGGTCGTCGCATGCCGAGGCGCCGGTCGCCGCCGCAGGGCAGGGCACGACCGGCGCCTCAGTGGTGATCACAGGGTGAGGCAGCCCACCAGCGGGACCTCGGGCGGCACGGTCACCGCGCCGACGGGGTCGGCAAGGGTGCTGGTGGCGCAGTTGGCCAGCACGATGGGGTCGGTTCTGGTGACGGACTCCAGGACGTTGACCTTCGCGGGATCGACGACGGCGTGGGCCGGAGCCGACAGGGTCAGGCCGGCGGCGGCGATCATCGCGACGGCGGCGATCTGACGAGGGGATGGGCGCACGGGGGAACCTCCTTGTGCGGGACTACTGTTTGATCACTCACGGTAGTCAAGCAAATGCACATTGTACATGGATGTCGCATGAGAAAACGTTCATGTCCCCGGTCGGCCGAGCAGCTCCAGCACCCGTACGGCCTGCCGCTCCCGCGTCCCGGCCGGGTTGCGCGCCGCGAACGGCCCTCCGGGTCCCAGCATGAGGAACCAGGTGAACGCGATCAGCCGCCGGAAGCCCAGCACGCGGGCGCGCTCCCGCCGCGTAAGTGCGATGAGGTCCAGCAGCCGGGCCGCGTCGAGGTCGCCGTCGAGCCGCGAGACGTGCTCAAGGAGGTCGCCCAGCTCGAACGCGCGGTCGCTGCGGCCGGAGTCCTCCCAGTCCAGCAGCCGGATCCGGCGCTCGTGGGCGTCCCACAGGTAGTTGGCGCGGTTGCCGTCCGCCTGCCCGAGCACCGGAGGGAGCGGGTCGGCGAGCAGCTCGTCAGGGTCCGCGCCCGCCAGCCACGCCGCCCCGTGCGCGTACGCCTTCCGCACGACGGGATCGTCCCAGGGGCCGGAGGGCAGCCGGGAGACCGACACGCGGGCCTTCGCCACGGCCCCGGCCGGGTTCCACGCGGCGGGCCGCAGGGACGACACGACCCCGGCGGGCACCGCCTCCCGCAGCCGGACCAGCGCGTCGGCCAGCGCCGCCACCTGCTCTTCCGTCGTACGTTCGCCGCGCAGCGGGCTGCCCGGCAGCCGGGACATCGTCACGCTCGGGGGCGTCGCGTCCAGGGCGGCCCGGAGCGGCGCAGGGGCCAGGCCCGGCGCGTACGCGGCCAGCACGTTCAGCGCCTCCCACTCCCGCGCGGGCTCCTCCCGCTCCCACGAGCGGTAGCGCTTGACCACGACGTCGTCGCGGAGCTCGAGGTCGTGGGTGGCGAAGCGGCCGCCCGTCACCGGTGGGGAGTCCGATCGCGCGCAGCTGCCGGAGCCGCGTGCTCGTCCGTCAATCGCCGTACCTCGCCTTCCGTCGCGTGCACCGGATCCTAGGCGTCACGCCGCGCCGTGGTGGCGATGAGTTTCAGGCGCGTGCGGTGTCCGCATACTCACCAGGTCGCCGTACGTGCGGGTGACCAGGCGAGCCGCAGCCATAAATCTTCGCGGACCGGTGTCCGGATCGGCGCCGGCCGTTCGTCACCTTGGTGAAAGAACGCGACCCGAAGGAGCACAACGATGAAGTACATGATGTTCGTCTGCAGCGACACGGCGCCGGACACCGACACGTCGGACTGGCCCGACATCGAGGCGTGGGTGGCGGAGAACGACGCCCGCGGCCGCCGCCTCGACGGCGACGCGCTGGCCCCCACGTCCGCGGCCACGACGGTACGCGTGCGCAACGGCGAGCTGCTCGTCTCGGACGGGCCGTTCACGGAGACCAAGGAGGTGATCGTGGGGTACGACGTCCTCGACTGCGCCGACCTGGACGAGGCGATCGAGGTCGCGAGGGCCCACCCCATGGCGAGGTCGGGCCGGCTCGAACTGCGCCCGTTCGCCGGACCGGACGGCACGCCCGCGTGACACACACGGATCCTCCCGGTGGCGGCGCGGCGGGGGCCGTCGCCGCCGCGGGCAAGGACGCCTTCGCGCGGATCGTGGCCGCGCTGATCCGGGTCACGGGGGACTGGACCCTGGCCGAGGACTGCGCGCAGGAGGCGCTGGCGCTGGCTCTCGAACGCTGGCCCGCGGACGGCGTGCCGGCCAACCCGGGCGGATGGCTCATGACCGTGGCCCGCAACCGCGCCATCGACGCCCTGCGGCGGGCGTCGACCGAGCGCCGCAAGCTCGATGAACTGGCGGTGCTCGCGCTCACCGATCCCGGCACCGAGAAGGAGCAGATCGTGGACGACCGCCTGCGACTGGTCTTCACGTGCTGCCATCCGGCGCTCCCGCTGGAGGGCCGCGTGGCGTTGACGTTGCGCACGGTCTGCGGGGTCCCGACCGCCGACATCGCGCGGGCCTTCCTGGTCGGCGAGTCCGCCATGACACGCCGTCTGACCAGGGCCAAAACGAAGATCGCCAAGGCCGGCATCCCCTACCGGGTGCCCGCCGGCCCGGCTCTCACCGAACGGCTGCCCGGCGTGCTCGCCGTGCTGTACCTGCTGTTCACGCGGGGCTACGACGCCGAGGGCCGCCCGGCCTTCGCGGACGAGGCGATCCGGCTGGCCCGGCTGCTAGAACGGCTCATGCCGGACGAGCGGGAGATCACCGGGCTGCTGGCCCTGTTCCTGTTCCAGCACTCCAGGCGCGACGCCCGACGGGACGGCGACGGCGACCTGCTCACGCTCGACCGGCAGGACCGCTCACGCTGGGACCACGCGGCGATCGCCGAGGGCACGTCCGCCCTGGCCAGGGCTCTGGGCGACAGCGCGGAGGCACGCGCGGGCGGCGGTGCCGCGACGCGCCCGGAGGGGCCGTACGTGCTGCAGGCCAGGATCGCGGCCTGCCACGCCACCGCGCAGTCGGCCGACGCCACGGATTGGGCGGCGATCGCGGCCTGTTATGACGCGCTCGTCCGGATCCAGCCCACCCCGGTGATCGCGCTGAACCGGGCCGTGGCGCACGGTTACGCGTACGGTCCGGCGAGCGGGCTGGAACTGCTGGCCGAGGTCCGCGACGGCGGCGCGCTCGACGGCTACCCGCCCGCGCTCGCTGCGGAGGCCGACCTCATCGCCCGCGCCGGCGCAAGGGACCGGGCGGCGGCCCTGTTCCGGCGGGCCGCCGCGCTCTCCGGCGGCGAGGCCGAGCGCCGCGCCCTGCTGGACCGGGCCGACCGGCTCCTCGCATAGCCGGGCCGGCCGGCTCCTCGCATCACGGGGAGCGCGCGGGGACGATGCGCGTCACGACTTCACGGCGCCCGCCATCCCCTCGACGAAGTAGCGCTGCAGCAGCACGAAGAGGATCACGACGGGCAGCAGCGAGATGACGGCCGCGGCGGCCATGCCGCTCCAGTCGACGGAGTTCTCGCCCACGAAGGCCAGCATGCCGACGCTCAGCGTACGCAGGTCGGGCCGGCTGAAGGTGAAGACGAGCGGCAGGAAGAAGGCGTTCCAGGTGGCCAGGAACGTCAGCAGGGTCACCGTCGCGGTGACGGGCATCGCGAGGGGCAGCATCACGCGGAAGAAGACGGACAGGAAACCCGCGCCGTCGATCACGGCCGCCTCTTCGAGCTCCTTCGGGACGCCGCGGAAGTAGCCCATGTAGAGCAGGATCGAGGCCACGTGGGCGGCGCCGCTCAGCGCGATGACCATGCCGGACAGCGAGTTGAGCAGTCCGAGACGCTGGGAGATCTCGACGACCGGGATGATGGTGTAGCCGGTGGGGACGAACAGGGTCGCGATCAGCACGACCATGACGGTCTTCCTGCCGGTGAACCTGTACCTGGCGATCACATAGCCCGCCATCGCGCAGCGCACGACGACGAGCACGACCGTGCAGACGGTGACGATGACGGTGTTGAGCAGATAGCGGCCGAAGCCCGCATCGGTCCAGGCGCGGGCGTAGTTCTCCCAGACGGGCGTCTTCGGCAGCAGGCTGAGGCCCGAGCCGAAGACCTCCAGCTGATCCTTGAGCGAGGCCGACACCATCCAGACGAACGGGTACACCCACAGCAGCGCCCCGATACCGACGATCACCGCCATGACCCACCACACCAGGCGGTTGCGGACACGGGCCACCGACCAGCCGCGGCCGGGATCCTTGCGGACCGTCGTCGTGCTCATACGAGGCCTCCTGCCTTGCGGGCGGCGCGGATTCCGGCGAGTTGCAACAGCCCGAGCAGGCACACGAACATGCCGAAGATGACGGCCGCGGCGGACGCGAAGCCGAGCTGGGGCGTGGTGGCGGCGAACGACCAGCGGTAGATGTAGATCTCCACCACCTCGGTGCTGTAGAACGGGCCGCCGTTGGTCATGGTGAGCACGAGGTCGAAGACCTTGAGCGTGCTCTCCAGCGTCAGCAGCGAGATGATCACGGTGAACGGCTTGAGCAGCGGCATCGTGATGTGCCGCAGCATCGACCAGGGGCCGGCGCCGTCGAGCGCGGCGGCCTGATAGACGTCGTCCGGGATCGTCTGCAGCGCGGCCAGCCAGTAGATCAGCGTCACGCCGAACCACTTCCAGACGTAGACGCCGACCACGGTCCACAGCGAGCTGGAGGAGTCGCCGAGGAAGTTGACTCCCTCGTCCACCAGGCCGAGCGTGAGCAGCAGCTGGTTGACCGGGCCGTCGGTGGGGTCGAACACGAACTGCATGACGACGCCGACGATGGCCGTCGTGGTGACCACCGGCAGGAAGAACGCCGTACGGAACAGGTTGCGCAGCGGCATCTTCGGCGAGTTCAGCAGCAGGGCGACCAGCAGCGAGAAGACCACCTTCACCGGGACGGCGACGACCGTGAACAACGCCGTGACGGTGAAGGAGTTCCAGAACTGGGGGTCGGCCAGCACGTCCTGGTAGTTCCGCAGCCCGACCCAGGTCTTCTCCGCCTCGAAGCCGTTCCACTCCACGAAGGAGAACCAGTAGCTCGCGACGATGGGGTAGACGGTGTAGAGGCCGTACAGCACCACGGTCGGGGTGAGGAAGAACCAGATCCAGACCTGGGTGCTGGTGAAGCGGCGTCGCCGCGCGGGCGGCCGTCGCCGGACCGGCGCGGGACGTTCCCCCGGCTCCCGTCCGGCCTTCAGCCTGGGCAAACTGACCATGTCGTCCTTCTGCGGGTCGTCCTTCTGCGGGTCGAGCTTCTGCGGGTCGTCGCTTCTGCGGGTCGTCGTGTGGGAGGGCCGCCGGCGGTGCGCTACGAACGGTCACTGCGGTCGGCCTGGAGCTCCTCGTCGAACTCCCTGATCCGGGCGGTGAGCGCGGCGACCAGGGCGGGGTGGCGCGCGCTCAGGTCGTACGCCTCCTCCGGGTCGCGGTCGAGGTCGAACAGCTGGGGTAACTCCTCGGTCGCGGAGAAGCCCCTGCCGGTGTAGAAGGGGCCGGGAAAGCGTCCGACGTGCAGCTTCCACCGGCCGCGGCGCACGGCGTTGCAGTCCTCGCGGCTGTAGAAGAAGATGTCGCCCCGATCCACCGGCCGCCCCCGCAGCAGCGCCGCGGACAGGTCGGTCCCGTCGATGACGCGGTCGTCGCGCAGCCGCGCGCCGGTGATCGCGGCCAGCGTCGGCAGCACGTCCACCATGCAGGCCGGTTCCGCGTAGGTGAGGCCGGCCGGCACCGTGCCCGGCCAGGAGAGCACGAACGGCACCCGCACCCCGCCCTCGTACGTCTCGGCCTTACGTCCCGAGAACGGGCCGGTGCCGCCGACGTACCAGGGGCCGTTGTCGCTGGTGAAGATCACCATGGTGTCCTGCCGGATGCCGAGCCTGTCCAGCTCGCCGAGCAGCACGCCGAGGTGGTGGTCCACGGCCTCGACCGCGTCGCCGTAGTCGCCTCCGGCGGAGCGCCCGGCGAACTCCGGCTCCACCGACAGCGGGGCGTGCGGCATGGTGTGCGCCAGATACAGGAAGAAGGGCCGGTCGGCGTGGTCACGGACGAAGGAGACGGCCTGCTCGGTGTAACGGCGCGTCAGGGACGGCTGGTCGGCGGGGTCCTCGACGACGCGGTCACCGTCGTACAGCGCGGGCCTGGGATTCCAGTCGTTGCTGCCGAGCAGGCCGTAGAACCGGTCGAATCCGTGGTTGCCGGGACGGAAGCGGGGCGGCGCGCCGAGATGCCACTTGCCCACGCACGCGGTGGCGTACCCTGCCTCGCGCAGGTAGGCGGCGATCGTGACCTCGCTCGGCGCGAGCCCGTTCGTGTCGCGCGGGTCGAGGACGTACGGCAGGTTCACCCGGGGCGCGTAGCAGCCGGTGAGCAGCGCGGCCCGTGACGGTGTGCACAGCGGCGAGGCGGAGTACATCGTGGTGAACCGCATGCCGCCCGCGGCCAGGCGGTCCACCACAGGCGTGCGGATCAGCGGAGCGCCGTAACACGACAGGTCGCCGTAGCCGAGGTCGTCGCAGTAGACGATGATCACGTTGGGGGTGCGGCGCGCGGCGGCGGCGGGCGCCGCCCGGGCCATCGTGGCCAGACCGGCGAGTACGCCCGCGCCCTGGAGCATCTGCCTGCGGGTGGTCGCCACGGTCATGACGCCTCCACCGTCCGGGCGAACTCCTCCAGGCCGGCCCGCATCCGCTCGGCGACGTCCGCGTGCCGGGAGCTCACGTCGCAGGTCTCGCCGGGGTCGGCGGCCACGTCGAAGAGCTGCGGCATGTACGCGGTCCGGTCGGTCGAGAAACGGACGTGCAGCTTCCACCGGCCCTGCCTGGCGGCGTTGAGATGCGGGCCGAAGAACAGGTAGACGGGCGGACGGCCGGCGGCGTGCCCGGCGAGCCGGGGCGACAGGTCATACCCGTCGAGGTCGCGCATGGGGGCCGAGCACAGCGCGGCCAGCGTCGCGGGCACGTCCACCAGCGACATCGGCTCGTGGTCCGCTCCCGGACGCACCCTGCCCGGCCCGCGGACCAGGAACGGCACGCGCACGCCGCCGTCGTACACCTCCGGCTTGCGCCCGCGGCGCCGCTGGTTCGCGCCCTCGTAACGCGGCCCGTTGTCGCTGGTGAAGATGACGAGGGTGGAGCCGCGCAGCCCGTGCCCGTCCAGCTCGCGCAGCAGCGCACCGACGTGGTGGTCCAGGCACTCCACCACGTCGCCGTACGCCCCCGCCGCCGACCTGCCCGCGAAGGCGGGGTCGGGCCGGTAGGGGACGTGGGGGTCGAGATAGGACAGGTAGAGGAAGAACGGCTGCTCACGTCGTTCGGCGACGAACTCCCGCGCCTTCGTGGTGAAGTGCGCGATCCCGCCGGAGACGTCGAAGTCGTCCCTCACCACCTCGTGCCCTTCGACCAGCGGCAGGGGCGAGACGTCCGTGCCGTACATCGTGCCGTGGAAACGGCCGAAGCCGTGCCGCAGCGGATGGTCCTGGGGACGGTCGCCGAGCCGCCACTGGCCGACGCAGGCGGTGGCGTACCCGGCGTCCCGCAGCGCCGACGCGATGGTGACCGTGCCGGGGCCGAGGCCCGCGTCCGCGCCGCGGCCGAGCGAGTGGGGCAGGCCGAGGCGGGCGCCGTACCTGCCGGTGAGCAGGCCGGCGCGGGACGGCGTGTCGGTGGCCGCGGCGGCGTACGCGGCGGTGAAGCGGCGGCCCTGGCGCGCGAGGGTGTCCAGGTGCGGGGTGCGGACGGCCGGCGACCCGGACACGCCCAGGTCGCCGGGCCCGAGGTCGTCGGCCACGATGAGCACGACGTTGGGGGGTGCGGGCGGCATCAGCCGTACATCTCCCGGGTGTAGTCCTTCTCCGGTTTCCAGTTGGAGAAGACCCAGTCGTCCACGCTGAGCTCGGCGCCCTTGGCCTTCGCCGCGGCGATGGCCCGGTCGCGCTCGGCGCTCATCTTGTCGCTGAGCTCCTTGAGCGCCTTGCGGTAGTCGGGGATGTCGCCGGTGAACGCGCCCTGCACGATGTCGCCGAGCCCGGGGGTGACCTCCTTGGTCTCCGCCTGGTACGCGGTCATGCCCTTGGGGTTGCGCACCACCGGGGCCGGGCAGAGGTAGGCCTGCTCGGCGAACCAGCCGACCAGCTTCTTGTACGCCGGGTGCGCGTTCGACTTCGCGACCGCCTCCATGTCGCTCGGCGGCTGGAGCATCGCGTCGGCCAGGTCGACGGCGTAGGAGTCGGTGACGAAGTAGTCGCCGAGCAGGCGGCCGGCCTCCTTGGGGTGCTTGCAGGTGGGCGAGAGCCAGTAGGTGCCCTCGCGCGGCCCCGAATAGGTGGCCACCTTCTTGCCGGGCTCGGGCACGAGCACGGGGCCGACGCCGAGCTTGTCCTTCCACTGCGGGATGGTCTCCAGCGTCGAGCCCGCGGTGAACGGCCCGCTGATGAAGTACGTCGCCGCGCCGGCCGCCCAGCGCCCGCGTGCCACGTCGTCGCTCCACGACCGCGAACCGGGGGCGATCAGGCCGTCCTTCTGCAGCGACAACATGAACTCGATGGCGTTGACGAAGGCGTCGTCGTGATAGGCGTACTCGCCGGTCTTGAACAGGCAGCCGTCGGCGCCCTCGAACCCGCCCGCCTGGGCCATCTTGTCGATGGCGAAGCCGAGCCGGATCGGCATGCCGATGCACCAGGCCAGGCCGTGGGAGTCACCGCCGGACGCCTTCTGGGTCGCGGCGCACGCCGCGCGGAACTCGTCGTAGGTGGTGGGCGGGGCGTTGGGGTCGAGGCCGGCCTTGGCGACCAGCTCGGTGTCGAACCAGGTGACGGCCATGTAGGAGCGGTAGTGGTAGATCGGCCAGGAGTAGACCTTGCCCTCGAAGGTGTGGATGCCCTCGTAGAGCTGGCCGTCCAGCCGCTTCAGCGCCGCCTCGCCGAGCTCGACCGGCGCCACCCAGCCGTCCTTGATGAGCTGCTCGACCTGCGCGCCGATGCCCACGTTGACGTGGATGTCGGGAAGCTGCTTGCTCTGCTTGGCCAGCTGCAGCGCTTGGGGGAACTTGGCGGCGCTGACGTGCGTGTACTCGACGGGGACGCCGCCGGGCGACTCGGCGAACTTCCGGAACAGCGCCTCCTTGGCCTCCTTGCCGCTCTCCTGGGCGTCCCACCACGTCAGCCTGCCCGCCGACCCTCCGGAGCCGGCGCCGCTCGTCCCGCCGCACGCGGCCGCGGCGGCCATCAGCCCCATCAGGCCGGTCGTCTGCATGAACCGCCGGCGGCTCAGGGTGTGCATCACTTCCACCTTTCGCGGCGATCCCGCTCCGGGCATGACGCACCCCCAAGAGCCGGGCGGGATCGCGGATGTCTCGTTGGTGAACACGGCGGGACCTTCGACGTGCGCAGGCGGTCGTGCGAGGCTGCCGAGTAATCGATTTCCAAGCAACGTAACGGCGACGCACAGCAGTGTCAAGAGTCACGTGAGCGACGCTGAAACAGGCACTGTCGAGGGGAAATGCCGGCGCAGGCGGGCATGCCGGCCCGCGCCGCCGCCTGCGGCCGGGCCCTGCGCGGGGCGGTCGGAGAGGCGCTCACAGCCACGTCGAGGTGCGGTCGGCGGGGTGCCTCCGCCACACCGGCGGGGTCAGGCGCAGCGGCCGGCGGCGCGTCCTTCGGCCTCGACCCGCTGGGCGGCGATCTCGGCGGCGAAGGAGGTCGCCAGCTCGGTGAGCCGGGCCATGACCTCGGGCTCCAGGTTGGCCACGTTGTAGGCCTCCCCGGGGTCCGCCTCCAGGTCGAACAGCTGGGGCAGCTCCCTGCGGTCGGGCTGCGGGTTGCGGTCGACGTGCAGCTTCCATCTGCCCTGGCGTAGGGCGTTCAGGGTCCAGTGGTGGAAGAAGTACAGGGCCTCGCGCTCCGGCATCGGCCCGCCGGTGAGCGCCGGTCCGATGTCGATCCCGTCGAGGGGCCGGTCGGCCGGCAGGTCGGCGCCGGTCAGCCCCGCCAGCGTCGGGAGGAGGTCGATGAAGCAGGCGGGCTCGTCGCACACCGACCCCGCGGGAATCCTGGCCGGCCACCGGGCGACGAACGGCATCCTGATCCCGCCCTCCCAGGTGTCGATCTTGCGCCCGCGCAGCCCGCCCGTGCTGCCCTCGAACCAGGGCCCGTTGTCGCTGGTCACGATGACCAGCGTGTCCTCGGCGAGCCCGAGCTCCTCCAGCCGGTCGAGGATCCGGCCGAGGTGGAAGTCGATGCACTCGATCGTGTCGCCGTACGTGCCGCCCCTGGACGTGCCGCGGAAGCCCTCCTCCACGTGCAGCGGGATGTGCGGCATCGTGTGCGCCAGGTAGACGAAGAACGGGTCGTCGCCGCCGCGCTCGATGAACTCGATCGCCCGGTCGGTGTACTGCTTGGTGAGCTGGGCCTGCTCCACCTCCTTCTGCACGGGTTTCTCGCCGTCGTACAGGTGCACGGGGTCCATGTCGTTGCTGTACAGCAGGCCGAAGAACTCGTCGAACCCGTGCCGCGTGGGGTTGTGCTCGGGGCGGCAGCCGAGGTGCCACTTGCCGTACCCGGCGGTGCGGTATCCGCGCGTCTTGAGCACCTCGGGAACCGTGCGCTCGTAGCCGGACAGGCCCTCGCCCTCGTGGGGGAAGATCACCCGGGGGAGGCCGACGCGCTGGGCGTACCTGCCGGTCATCAGCGCGGCCCGGGACGGCGTGCACACGGGGGCGGCCGAGTACATGTGGCGGAAGGTGATGCCGTTCTCCGCCACGCTGTCCATCCGAGGCGTCCGCACCACGGTGCCGCCCATCGCGCCCATGTCGCCGTACCCCATGTCGTCCATGAAGACGAGCACCACGTTCGGCCGGTCTTTCACTGTGGATCTCCCTTGACGATCGCTTCCGATTCCGCCTAGTTTCCTAGAAATCGATTACTCGCACCATAGCGTGACGAGGAAATCTGGTGAACCCCGCCGAGAGCCCCATTGCCTTCCCAGGAGTGCGCATGAGCCACGCCCCCGCGCGGACCCCCCGATTCGCCCCCGTACGACGTGCCGTCCTGCCCCTGTCAGCACTCGTCCTGCCGCTCGCCGTGACGTCCTCCGCGCACGCCGGCTCCAATGACGGCGGGCCGGCGGGGGTGCACGCGACAGTGCACGCGGCCCCGTCGTCGTCCCCGTCGTCCCCGTCGTCCCCGTCGTCCCTGCAGAAGTCCCCGCCGAAGTCCCCGCCCGACAGCACGTGGTTCTCGACGATCCGCGTCGGCGAGCGCAGCGCGGTCACCTCGCCGAGCGGCGGCGATCTGTGGCCCTCCTGCTGGTCGGACGACGGCGACCTGTACGCCGCCCACGGCGACGGCCGCGGCTTCGGCCCTCTGCCGGGCACCGACATCGGCGTCAACCGCATCACCGGCACCCCCGAGCAGGACGACCTGGCCGGCACGCTCGTCGCCAAGGGCGACCAGGTCGGCCAGATCTGGAGCGGCGCCGGCTACAACCGCAAGCCCACCGGCATGGCCTGCGTCGGCGGTGACCTCTACCTGGCCGTGCAGGACCTGAAGAAGCACACGTTCGACAGCGCGCCCGCCGCGACCATCGCCAGGTCCACCGACCACGGCCGCACCTGGACCTGGCACACCGGCGAGGCGATGTTCGCCGATTCCGTGTTCACCACGATCATGTTCCTGGATTACGGCAAGGGCTACGCCGACGCCGTGGACGGCTACGTCTACGCGTACGGGCTGGACACCAACTGGCGTCAGCAGACCGACGTCTACCTCGGCCGCGTGCCCAGGGGCCGGATCCAGGACCGCTCGGCCTGGGAGTTCTACACCGGCACTCGGGGCGGGCGGGCCACCTGGTCGGCCGAGATCGGCGACAGGGCGCCGGTCATCCACGACGAGGAGCGCGTCTACCCGCGGGTGCACGAGGACGGCGTGCACGACAAGGTGCTGATCGCGCAGGGCGGCGTGGTCTACAACAAGCCGCTTCGCCGCTACCTGTACACCACCTGGAACGCCTTCCAGTGGACGATCTACGACGCGCCCAGCCCGTGGGGTCCGTGGAGCAAGATCCGCGCGAAGGACTTCGGCGTCGGGTGGACCCAGGACAAGCACGGCGGCTACGCGCCCACGATCCCGTCGAAGTTCATCAGCGCCGACGGCAGGAGGATGTGGGTGCAGTCGAACGTCTGCGGCCCCTGCGGCGCGAAGCCGAAGACCGTCTACAACTTCAACCTGCGCGAACTGCGGGTCACACCGCACGTCCCGTCGGCGCCGGACAACCGTAAGGACGCCGCCCGCAACCTGGCCACGGACCCGGGCACGACGCCGTACGAGCGGGTGACCCGCGCCGGACGCACGTCGATCTACAACGACGGCGACCTGACGGCGTCCGAGGACGACTGGAACAACGAGGTGAAGAACTCCAGTTGGTGGGGGTACACGTGGCCGCGCGTGCGGCACGTCAACGAGGTCCGCTACACGACCGGCGCGATGCCGTCCGACGGCGGCTGGTACGCCCGTGACCTGCGCGTACAGGTGCGCAGGAACGGCCGGTGGACCGACGTGCAACGCTCGCGGACCACCCCCGCCTACCCCTACGACCGGACGGCGGGACCGGGCAGGACCTACACGTTCCGCTTCGCCCCCGCGGTGGCGGACGGCGTACGGGTGATCGGGGTGCCGGGCGGCTCGCACACCTTCACCTCCGTCGCCGAGGTCGAGGTCTACTACCGCTGACCGTGGGCGCAATCGATTTCTCAAGGAGCGAAGCCCAGGGCGTCGCGGCGGGCACGGAAGGCGGTCATGGCCGCGGCGTAGGCGGGGTCGGCGGCGTGGTCGGTGCTCTCCCCGGGGTCCTCGGCCAGGTCGAACAGGACCTCGGGGCCCTCGTCGCCGTACCACTGGTACTTCAGGGCGCCCTGCTTGACCATCAGCCGGTTGCCGCCGAACTGGGAGACGGCCTCGTCGGGCCAGCCCTCCTCGTCGCCGGACATCAGCCCGGCCAGCGACCTGCTGTCCAGCCCGCCGGGAGCCGGCACGCCGGCCAGGTCGCAGAGCGTGGCGAACAGGTCGCAGGTGCTCACGTTGCGCTCCACCGTGCGCGGGGCGAAGCGGGCGGGCCAGCGGATGATGAGCGGCACGCGGACGCTGGCCTCGTAGAAGCGCTGTTTCTCGTAGACGCCGTGCTCGCCCAGCATCTCCCCGTGGTCGCTGGTGTAGACGATGATCCAGTCGTCGAGGTCCTGGCCGGCCAGGCGCAGCGCGTCCAGCACCCGGCCGTACATCCGGTCGGCCAGCTCGATCATGCCGTAGTAGGCCGCGGTGGCGCGCCGGTGCTCGCGCTCGCTGACCTCGATCCCCGGGCGCACGACGAAGCGGTCGCCGCCCAGCACCGGATGGCCGGACAACCGCTGGCCGGCGAAGGGGCGGACCCGGTTGAGGTAGTGGTCGAACAGCTCGCGGTCGGGCACCTGGAACGGATAGTGCGGCTGCCACAGGCTGACCTTGAGCAGCAGCGGCACCTCGGGGATCGGCCGGTCGTAGAAGGAGTCCACGAAGTGCTGGTGCGCGTACTGGACGGCGCCGTCCACCGCGTACTCGTCCGCCGCCAGGTAGGGCGGGCGGCCGACGCCCGCGCGCCGCACCTCCTTGGCCATGGACCACTTGTGGTGGATCGGCTCCGGCAGCCCGGCGTACGACGCCTCGTCGCGGCCGGGGATGTGGCGGTGGGCGATGCCGGAGTCCATGCCGATGCGGTGGGTCCAGCCCTGCATCTGGTCGGTGCCGGTGTGGTGCAGCTTGCCCGCGGCGACCGTGCGGTAGCCGTACTGGGCCAGGCGGCGGGCGTAGGTCATGTGGCCGGGCGCGAGGTCCTCGCCGAACCGCTCACAGCCCGTGGTCCTGGGGAACTGTCCCGCCATGATCGACTGCCGTCCCGGCACGCAGATGGGGGAGGGCGTGTACGCGTGGGTGAACACCACGCCCTCCGCCGCGAGCGCGTCGAGCACCGGCGTGCGCGCCACCGGGTCGCCGGCGAAGCCCGCGGCGTCGGGCCGGTGCTCGTCGCTCATGAGGAACAGGATGTTGGGCCTTCTCGCCACGGTGATCCCTCCGTGAGCCGGCCCTCTGGCGGGCGCGGACCGTTCTGCTAAGGTGCGAGTAATCGATTTCTAGCAATATCCGGCGCCCCTGGGGCTGTCAAGGCGCGCGGGAAGGAGGTCGGCGTACGCACCCCCGGCCGAGCGTCCGTGAGGGAGAGGAAGGGCCGCGTGTCAGAGCGCGTCACCTATCAGTTCGAGTACGACGAACGTGTCCGCTGCGCCTTCATCGGCGCGGGAGAGCACTCCTACCGCAACGTCTATCCGGCCTTCCGGTACGCCCCCGTCGAGCTCGCCGCCGTGTGCGACGTGCGGGGGGAGCGCGCGGAGGCGTACGCGCGGATGTTCGGCGGGCCGTCAGGGGAGGCGGCCCCCTACACCGACCACCGGGAGATGCTGGCCAAGGAGAAGCCCGCGGCGGTCTTCATCGTCACCTCCTACGATCAGCGGACCGGGCGGGTGCAGGCCACCGACCTGGCCCTCGACTGCCTGCGCGCGGGCGCCCACGTGTGGATGGAGAAGCCGGTCGCCGCCTCGGTCGCCGAGGTGCTGCGGCTGCGGCGGGTGTCGGCGGAGACGGGCCGGTTCGTCATGGCCGGCCTGAAGAAGATCTTCACGCCCGCGGTGGAGAAGGTCGCCTCGATCATGGCCTCGGAGGCGTTCGGGCCGGTCACGTCGATCTCCGTACGCTATCCGCAGGCGCTGCCGCCGATGGAGCGCCGGCACGATCTGAAGGCCATGCGCTGGTTCCTCGACCACGTCTACCATCCGGCGGCGGTGCTGACGCACCTGATGGGGCCGGTCGAGCGGCTGTCCTACGAGTGGGAGCCGGGCGGCGGGAGCAGCGTGAGCACGCTGCGGTTCGCCTCGGGGGCGATCGGCTCGCTGCACCTGGTCGCGGGCGTGGCCGCGACCTCGCCGCTGGAACGGGTGGAGGTGGTCGGCCGCGGCGCCAACGTGATCGTGGACAACGGCGTGCGGCTCACCTACTACCGGCCGGGAGCCCGCAGGGACTACGGCAGGGACGGGTCGTTCGTGGTGGACGACGCGGTGGCGCCGCTGGTGTGGGAGCCGGAGTTCTCCCTCGGCCAGCTGTCCAACAAGAACCTGTTCTCCCTGGGGTACGCGCCGGAGGTGCGGCACTTCTGCGACAGCGTCCTGTCGGGCAGGCCGCCGGTCAAGGGCACGCTGGACGACGCACTGGAGATCATGCGCCTGTTCGAGGCGTACCGGGAGACGCCTCCGGGCACCACGGTGACGATCACGAGGGAGAGCGAATGAGCGCGTACGTGGCACGGCGGGAGGACCGCGAGGTCGAGCACACCGCCTGGGGCCGGCTGGAGTGGATGGTCTCGGGCCGGCTGGGCAACTCGGCCACGATGACGGTCGGACGTTGTCACATAGCGCCGGGTCAGGCCAACCCCCGCCACCACCATCCCAACTGCGACGAGGTCCTGCACGTGCTCCAGGGAACGATCGAGCACGCCGCCGGCGACCAGCGGGTCGCGATGGGTCCCGGTGACACGATCAGCATCCCCGCCGGCGTGGTGCACAACGCCACGAACGTGGGCGACGACGAGGCGGTCTTCGTCATCAGCTTCTCCTCCGCCGACCGGAGGACCGTCGGTGAATAGTCAGGTGGAAATCGATTACTCGTCGCGGGGCGCGCCGTACGTGGACGCCCGGAACAGGAAGGAGGCCCAGGAGCGGTACGGCCGCCACGCCTGCGCCAGCGCGCGGTAGGCGGCGGGCGGCGCGTCCTCGGGCAGGCCGTACGCCTCGCGCAGGATGGCGAACAGGCGCGGCTCGTCACCGGGGAACGCGTCCGGGGCACCGGCTCCCCGGATCAGGATGAGGCCGGCGGAGAACGGCCCGACCCCCGGCAGGGAACGCAGCTCCGCCAGGGCGTCCTCGGGGGAGAGCGAACGGAGGTGCTCGGTGGTGAGCACGCCGTCGAGCGCCGCGCGGGCCAGGCCGCGCAGCCACTCCTCCTTCTGCCCCGGCAGCCCCAGGCCGCCCGCGTCCACCAGGGACACGGGCGGGGGGAAGGCCGCGTACGTCCGCCCGTCCACGGTGACCCGCGCGCCGTGGCGTTCGGCGATGCGCTGCTTGATGCTGGACGCGACGACCATCGAGGACCGCTGCACGATCACCGCCCAGCAGGCCGCCTCCCACGGGCTCCAGAAACACACCGGCCGCAGGCCGGGGCTGTCCCGCTGCAGGTCGCCGAGCACCGGGTCGGCCTCCCCGAGCTCGGCGAAGCCGGCGCCGTCGACGTCGAGGGAGAGGATGCGCGCCACCTCGCCCCGGATCTGCGGCCCCGCGGGGCGGGTGGTGGTGACGGCGACCCCGCCGGGCGAGGCCGTCACGGTCACGCCGATCGGCAGCCAGTCGGCCTCCGCGTTGTACGCGAAGCGCAGCGAACGGCCGTCGGAGGGCAGCGTGCTGGTCGCCGGCCACTCCTCGACGAAGCGCAGCGCGGCCCCGAAGTCGAACGGGCCCTCGGCGGTGAGCGTGAAGTCGTACGTGGTCATGCGCGAATGGTAGGGGCGGCACGCGCGTCCCCCGCACCCGGCACGGGTCCGTGGACGCCCCGGGGAAGGACGATCGACACGTCCAGGCCGCCTTCGTCGCGGGCCCTGGCGGCGTACCGGCCGCGGTGGGCGTGGGCGATCGCGGCGACGATGGACAGGCCGAGCCCGTACCCCTGGCCCGCGCCGCCGGCCCGGTCGGGCGTGTGCCTGCGGAACGGCTCGAAGAGCCCGGCCACCGCCTCCGGGGCGACCCGCGCGCCGCTGTTGGCCACGCGCAACCGCACCGAGCCGGGCCCGGTCTCCGTGCGCACGTCGATCCAGCCGCCTTCGGCGTTGTGCCGCACGGCGTTCTCGACGAGGTTGGCGGCCAGCCGTTCGAGCAGGACGGGGTCGCCGGCCAGGGGAGCGGGGGCGAGCGCCTGCGTGAGCCGCAGGCCCCTGAGCTCGACGTCGGCCGCCACCGCGGCGAGAGCGTCCCGTACGGCCGCCGCGAGGTCGACGGGCTCGTAGCGCTCGACCCCGCGCTCGCTGCGGGCCAGGGCGAGCAGGCTGGCGATGAGATGCTCGTGCCGCCGGGTCGCGGCGTGGATGCGCCGGGCCATGGTCAGCAGCGACTCCAGCGACGGGCGCGCGAGCGCGACGTCGACGGCGGCGCGCTGCACGGTCAGCGGGGTCCGCAGCTCGTGCGAGGCGTTGGCGACGAAGCGGCGCTGCGCCTCGAACGCGGCGGCGAGCCTGCCGAGCATGGCGTCGATCGTGTCGGCCAGCTCCTTCAGCTCGTCGCGCGGGCCGCGCAGGTTGATGCGCTCGCCCAGGTTGTGGGTGGACAACCGCCGCGCGGCCGCGGTGATCTCGCGCAGCGGGCCCAGCACCCGTCCCGCCATGACCCACCCGAGCGCCGTCGCGACGACCGACACGAGCGCGAGAGCCAGCACCGACTGCGTGAGCAGTTCGCTGAGCGCCTCCGCCCGCTGCTGGGCCAGCGCCTCGACGATCCTCTCCCTGATGGCCCCCGCGTCCCCGGCGTACGGCGGCACGACGGGCGTCTCCGGCCGGGGGACACGGCCGCGGGCCTGGAGCTGCCGCGCGAACAACCCGTACGTGATCGTGAGGAGCAGCACGCCGACCGCCACGAACAGCCCGCCGTACAGCGCGGTCAGGCGCAGCCGGATGGTGGCCGCGGGACGCGGCAGCGCGAACGGCCCCACCGCCGTCATGGCCGGCCGATCCGGTAACCCGCGCCGGGCACGGTGTCGATGACGCCCGGCTCGCCGAGCTTGCGGCGCAGGCGCATCATCGTGACCCTGACCGTGTTGGTGAACGGGTCGGCGTGGGCGTCCCACACGCGTTCCAGCAGCTCCTCGCTGGTGACGACGGCTCCGCGCGCCCCCATCAGCACCTCCAGCACGCCGAACTCCTTGAGCGTCAGGTCGAGGGGCCGCAGGGCGCGGGTGGCCACGCGGCGCGCGGTGTCGACGGTGAGGTCGCCGTGCGCCAGCACGGGCGGCAGCGCCGGGTTCGACCGCCGCGCCAGCGCCCGGATCCGCGCCACCAGCTCGGCGAAGGCGAACGGTTTGGCCAGGTAGTCGTCGGCGCCCAGGCCGAGCCCCTCCACGCGGTCGCCGAGCGTGCCCGCCGCGGTGAGCATGAGCACCCGCGGGTGGGAGCCGCCCGCCACCAGCTCCGCGCACACCTCGTCGCCGTGCACGTCGGGCAGGTCGCGATCCAGCACCACGACGTCGTACCGGTTGACCGCGAGCTGCTCCAGCGCGCTCGTCCCGCCGAGCGCCGCGTCCACCGCCATGCCCTCGGCCCGGAGCCCTTCGAGCAGGATCTCCACCAGATCCGCCTGGTCCTCCACGACCAGCACCCGCATCGCCACCTCCGCCGCCCGTCGCCTCTGGCCCCACCTTGGCGGCGAGCCGATAACACGGGCGTAACGTCCGCGCTGTTACGCCCGTGTTAGCGCCGCCTCCGGAGACTGCCTGGCGACCGGCAAAGGAGGAATCACATGAAACACCTGGTGGCCGTCGCGGCGGCGGCCGTACTCGTGGCAGGGTTCGGCAGCGCGGCGTACGCCGCGGCGCCGAGCGTCACCTCGTCCCCCGCCTTCTCCGAGGGCCCGCCGAGATGGGGCGAGGTGCTGTACGGCGAGACCGTGACGCGCGACGACGACGGCCGGACGACGGTGCGCAACCACCAGCGGGGCCGGATCACCAAGGTCTCCGGCACGTCGATGACGGTCCGGAGCGCCGACGGCACGAGCTGGACCTGGGTGCTCAACGGCGACACCGAGGTGCGCACGGAGGGGAAGGACGACGCGTCCGACCTCAAGGCGGGCGACGACGTCATGGTCGCCGGCACCCGCGAGGGCGGTACGCGGACCGCGTCCTTCGTGACGAACCCGCTGCAGGACCTCGGTGAGCTGCGCGATCGCCTCAAGGACCTGCGGCAGGGAGGATGGCACCACCCGCGCGGCCTGGGCCGTCCCGCGTTCCGCTCGTGACGGCGCCCCCGCGGCGGGCCACCCGCCGCGGGGGATCTCTCGCGGCGGGCGAGGTCATCGTGGAGACTGGCGACAGGCGATCGGTACGGAAGGGAGCCCGCGTCCCATGGCCGAGGAGATCGTCCTGCAGGACACGCCGCATCGCCGGGTGGTGCGCGTGGGCGACACCGTGCGCAGGCCGGTCCAGCCGTGGACGCCGGCGGTCCACGCGCTCCTGCGGCATCTCGAGGGCGTCGGGTTTCCCTACGCGCCGCGGGTGCTCGGGATCGACGAGCAAGGACGCGAGGTCCTCACCTACCTGGAGGGCGAGGCAGGGCCCCTGAGCTGGGCCAAGGTGGCCGGCGACGACGGGCCCGCGACCTGCGCCCGGCTGCTGCGGGCCTACCACGACGCGGTCGCCGGCTTCGACCCGCCGCCCGAGCCGGCCTGGCACACGGGGCAGCGCGGGCTGGACGGCGCCGAGCTGGTCTCTCACGGCGACTTCGGGCCGTGGAACATCGTCTGGCGGGGTGACGTGCCCGTGGGGATCCTCGACTGGGACTACGCCCGGCCGGCGGATCGCCTGCACGACGTCGCCTACGCACTGGAATACCTGGCGCCCTTCCGCGACGACGCCGAGTGCCTGCGCTGGCTGCGTTACCCCGAGCCGCCCGACCGCCGGCGGCGGCTGGAGTCGTTCGCCGCCGCCTACGGCCTCACCGGCGCCGCCGGGCTGGCCGACAGGGTGATCGAGGTCCAGCGGGAGGTGGCGGCCCGCGTACGCACGATGGCGGAGGCCGGGCACCAGCCGCAGGCGCGGTGGGTCGAGGAGGGATACCTCGACGAGATGGGCCGCAGGATCGCCTGGAGCGTGGCCAACCGGCCGCTGTTCGGCTGACCTGGGCAAACATCATGGGTTTGGGTCGGGGTAGGGGCGACCGTAGCCGGAAGAAACGGGGAACGCTCATGAGCCGCATCGGAGAATGGCTGAAGAAGGCGGAGAACCTGGCAAGGGGGCACTCCAAGCAGGCCGACCAGGTGCTCGACCGCGCCGAGGAATACGCCAAGGAGCGCACCGGGCACAAGTACGACGATCACATCAGCAAGGGGGCCGACGCGGTGCAGCAGCGCTACGGCGGCGGAGGCGCCGCGGGCTCGGAAGAGGAACGGCGCGCCCAGCAGGAGCAGCAGGGGCAGCAACCCGGACAGCAGCAGGGGCAGGCGGGACCGGAGGAGCAGCAGCCCAGGCCGCCGCAGGGCTGACGCCTAACGTTCCTCGACGAAGCGGAGATAACGGTCGGCGGAGCGGCGCACCGCCGCCGCTCCGTCCGTCCGGACGACGCGGTTCCACCAGCCGCCGTAGACCCGGTCGAACGCGTACGGCTCCAGCAGCGACAGGGCGCGGCGCACGACGTGGGGGCGTTCGGGGATGAGGTTGGGATAGCTGTACATGAAGCTCACCCAGCGCCGGTCCTGCACGACCTGGACGATGTCGCCGGAGAACAGGGCGCCGTCGCCGGCCGACCAGTGCAGCACCTGGCCGCCCGCGAAGTGCACGCCCGCGTTGATCAGCGTCAGGTCGTCGGTGAGCCGGTGGGTGTCGCCCTCCCAGAAGACCACCGCGTCGTCCGGACGGGCCACCCACCGGCGGTCGGCGGCGTGGACGTAGATCGGGACGTCGCCGAAGGCCCGCGACCATTCGACCATGGAGCCGTAGAAGTGGGGGTGGCTGACGGCGATGGCCGACAGCCCGCCCAGTTCCCTCACCTCGGCGACCAGCTGGTCGTCGAGGTAGGAGACCATGTCCCACATGACGTTGCCCGCGGGGGTGCGGACGAGGAGGGCTCGCTGGCCGATGGCCGTGGGCGGGGCGGTGCCGATGCCGACCACGCCGGGGCCCTCCTCCTCCACCCGCCCGCGATGGCCCTCCTCGGCCAGCCCGGCGAGGGTCGTCCACTGCTGGCCGTTCCAGCCGACGTACTGGCGTTCGTCCTCGCAGATCGGGCAGTCGGGGCGCGGCTCGCCGTACTGGACGCCACAGGTGCGGCAGATGGGCAGGCTTGACGGCATCTGTCCAGCCTAGGGCCGGCGGGCGGCGTCCTCCAGGACCTTGCGCGCGTCGCGTTCGAACGACGCCCGCGCTCCGAGCGTGAGCAGGCCGCCCACCACCATCGGGATCACCAGCAGGTACATGCCGGACACCAGCGAGCCGAGCCGGTCGGAGGCGATGCCGACGATGAGGGAGCCGAAGGCGCCGCCCGCCGTGATGAGCAGTTGCAGCACCGCGAAGCCGAGGCCGCGCGAGGCGGCCGGCACCACGTCGGCCACGCACGCCATCATGTTGGGGATCGCGATCGACATCAGGGAGCAGGCCAGCAGCACGAGCGCCGTCAGCGCGCCGATCGAGTCCATCGACAGCGCGAGCGCCAGCACCAGCGAGCCGGCGGTGATGCCGCCGCCGCCCGCGAGCAGCCGGCCGCCCTTGCGGCTGCCGTGCCACTTGCGGCCCAGCCACGAGCCGACCAGGGTGCCCGTCAGCGTGCCCGCGACGGTGATCAGGCCGCTCAGCGAGCCGGCGGTGCCCACGCCCACGTCGAAGCCGCGCACCATGAGCGTGGGCAGCCAGTAGAAGATGCCGGCCAGGCCGAGGGTGAGGAAGGACAGCCCGATGCAGACGAAGACCAGCGTGGGGATGGACAGCACCTGCCTGCACTGCCGCCAGAACGGCGGTTTCGGCTCCGCCGGGGGCGCCGCGGGGGCGGCCTCTCCCTGGGCGACCAGCCGGTCCAGCTCGCCGCGGCGCGGCTCGCGCAGGAACCAGACGAGCAGCGCCGTGAGCACGCCGGGGATGACCATGACGAGGAACGCCGTACGCCACGAGAACATCTCGGCCAGCACGCCGCCGAGCAGGGTGCCGACGCCGCCGAGGTAGGTGGTGACGCGGGTCAGCCCGTACGCCTTGGCGCGGCTGACCGGCGGGTAGTAGTCGGCGAGCAGGCTGCCCGCGGCCGGGTTGTCGATGTTCTCGGCGGCGGCCAGCAGCACGCGCATCAGGTAGAAGATGACGAAGCCGGTGGCCAGGCCGGATCCGAGGGTGGCGATCGCCCAGACGAAGACGACCACCGCGATGATCCGCGTACGGCTGAACCGGTCGGCCAGGTAGCCGGCGGGCAGCGACACGATCGCGGCGGCCAGGGCGGCGGCCGTCGGGATGGAGCCGGCGGCGGTGTCGCTGAAGCCCCATTCGCGCTGGATGAGGGGGAGCACGCCCGACAGGAGGTTGTGCTCGATGCGGTCGACGAGTCCGACGATGAACAGAACGATCAGCGGCGCCCAGCCGAATGGCGCGCGGGCCTGCGCGTCGATGGCGCCGGCGCGTGGCGAGCCCAACGTACCGACCATGCCCACCCTTTCAGTAGGTAACTCTAGAATCGCGTTCTAGGGCAACGTTCTAGCCAGAGTGGCAGAAGTCACAGCGTTCGTAAATGGGGGATTTCGCGGAAATTTCGGGAGCTGTCGGCTCCGGTACGGTGCTCGCATGGTCAAGGGAGCGTTGCTGGTCGCGGGCACCACGTCCGACGCGGGCAAGAGCGTGGTGACCGCCGGCATCTGCCGCTGGCTCGCCCGCCGGGGCGTGCGCGTGGCGCCCTTCAAGGCGCAGAACATGTCGCTCAACTCGTACGTCACCGCCGGGGGCGCCGAGATCGGCCGGGCGCAGGCCATGCAGGCGCAGGCCGCCGGCGTCGAACCTGCCGCGGACATGAACCCCGTCCTGCTCAAGCCGGGCAGCGACCGCCGCAGCCAGGTCGTGCTCATGGGCCACCCGGTCGCCGACGTCGACGCGATGGAGTACGGCGCGCTCAAGGACCTGCTCCGCACCACCGCCCTGGGGGCGCTGGACAGGCTCAGGAAGCAGTACGACGTGGTGGTGTGCGAGGGCGCGGGCAGCCCGGCCGAGATCAACCTGCGCCGTGGTGACATCGCCAACATGGGCCTGGCCAGGGCCGCGGGCCTGCCCGTGCTCGTGGTCGGCGACATCGACCGGGGAGGGGTGTTCGCCGCGTTCTACGGCACGGTGGGGCTCCTGGACGCCGCCGACCAGGCCCATGTCGCCGGATTCGTGGTCAACAAGTTCCGCGGCGCGGCCGAACTGCTGGAACCCGGGCTCGACCTGATCGCACGCCTGACGGGCCGCCCGGTCTACGGCGTGCTGCCCTGGCTCGACGGGCTCTGGCTCGACGTGGAGGACTCACTGGCCCTCGACGGCCGCAGGGTGAGCGCCGGCCCGCCGCACGGCCGGCAGACCCTGCGGGTGGCGGTCGTGCGGCTGCCCAGGATCTCCAACTTCACCGACCTCGACGCCCTGGCCGCCGAGCCCGGAGTGGTGGTGCGTTTCGTGACCGACCCGGTCGAACTCGATGACGCCGACCTGGTGGTGCTGCCCGGATCCCGCGCCACGGTCGACGACCTGGCCTGGCTGCGCGCGACCGGCCTGGCCGCCGCGATCGGCGACAGGCAGGGGCCCGTCCTGGGTATCTGCGGCGGGTTCCAGATGCTCGGGCGGGAGATCGTCGACACCGTGGAGTCCGGCGCGGGCCGGGTCGAAGGGCTGGGGCTGCTGCCGGTGCGGGTCGAGTTCGCGCCGGAGAAACGGCTCGGCCGGCCGGAGGGCGTCGCGTACGGGCAGCCCGTGCGCGCGTACGAGATCCATCACGGCCGGGCGACCGTGGAGGGCGGCGAGCCGTTCCTCGACGGGTGCCGGGCCGGTCACGTCTGGGGCACCGCCTGGCACGGAGCCCTGGAGAACGACGGCTTCCGCCGCGCCTTCCTGGCCGACGTGGCCGGACGCGCCGGGCGGGCGTTCGTACCGGCTCCTGGCACCGACTTCGCCCGGCTGAGGGAGGAACGGCTCGACGCGCTCGGCGACCTGGTCGAACGGCACCTCGACACGGACGCCCTGCTCCACCTCATCGAACACGGCCCGCCGGACGTGCCCGTCCTGCCTCCGGGCGCCCCCTGACCCGCCGGGCAGCCTGCGCTCCCGCGTCCGCCACGCGGGCGCAGGCGTCGCGGTCGCGTACGTCGAGGTGGAAGGACTCGGCATGAGGCGATCAGTCGGTGAACGCCAGGCGTACGCCGAAGCCGACGATGACCACGCCCGTCAGCCGGTCGAGGAAGCGCCGCACCCGAGGGGAGCGCAGGAACCCGCTCATCAGCGACGCGAACCAGATCAGCGCCACGCTCCACAGCAGTCCCTCGACGACGTGCACCCCGGCCAGCAGCAACCCCATGAGCGCGTGCGGCGCCTCGTACGGGATGAACTGCGGCAGCATGGCCACGTAGAAGGCGCCGACCTTGGGGTTGAGCAGGTTCGTCAGCAGCCCGCGGACGAACGCCCGCCCGAACCCGGCCTCCTGCTGCTCCGGCAGCTCGTGGGCGTCCGCCCTGGCCAGGATCATGCGAAGGCCCATCCACACCAGATAGGCCGCACCCGCCCAGCGCAGCACCTGGTAGGCCGTCTCCGAGGCGGCCAGCAACGCCGACAACCCCGCCGCCGTGAGCACGCCCCAGACGAGCGTGCCGAGCTGGATGCCCAGCGTCACGCCCCAGGCCGGCCCCCGTCCCGCCAGCAACGACGTCCGGAGGATGAGGGCCGTGTCGAGGCCCGGGGTGAGCGTGAGCAGGGCGACCACGGCGGCGAACGACAACACCGAGCCCGTGACGTCCATGCCGGTCAAGGGAGGAGAAGGAGCTTGCCGGTCGTACGGCGGGCCGCGAGGTCCTCGTGGGCCTGCCGCGCATCGGCCAGCGGGTAGCGGCGCGAGATGGTGATCGCGAGCTGTCCCGCCGTGATCCAGCCGAACAGGTCGGACGCGCGCCGCAGCAGTTCATCGCGTCGCGCGATGTGGTGGACGAGCGTGGGCCTGGTGAGGAAGAGCGAACCCTTCTGGTTGAGCAGCTGGGGGTCGAACGGCGGGACGGGGCCGCTGGCCGCGCCGTACAGGGCCATGAGGCCGCGCGGACGCAGCACCTCCAGACCGCCGTCGAAGGTGGCCTTGCCGACTCCGTCGTACACCACGTCGATCGTGCCGCGCAGAGCGTCGGTGAAGTCGTCGTAGCCCAGCACCTCGTCGGCGCCCGCCTGCCGGGCCAGCTTCTCCTTCTCGGCGGTGGAGACCGTGGTGTGCACCTTGGCGCCCTTGAGCTTGGCGAGCCGGATCAGCAACTGCCCCATGCCGCCCGCGCCGGCGTGGACCAGCACCTGGTCGCCCTCGCGCACCTCGTGGGTGGAGTGCGTCAGGTAGTGGGCCGTCATCCCCTGGAGCATCGCCGCGGTCGCCACGTCGGCCGGCACGCCGTCGGGCACCGGCACCGCACGGGCCGCCGGCACCACCACCTTGCCGCTGTAACTTCCCATGACGTCGGCCCAGGCCACGGTGTCGCCCACGGCCAGGTCACCCACCCCAGGTCCCACGGCCGACACCGTGCCGGCGCCCTCCATGCCGATGGACGTGGGAAGGTCGAGCGGATATGCGCCGGAACGGTGGTAGATGTCGATGAAGTTGACCCCGGCGGCGGCGACATCGACCACGACCTCGCCCTCACCCGGCACCGGGTCAGGACGTTCGACGTATTCGAGCACCTCTGGGCCGCCCTGGGCGGAAACGACGATACTGTGCATTCCCCTAGTCAACCTCTTCGCCGCCACCCCGATCC